>NZ_JBMVFV010000010.1:0-106471 GCF_049538395.1 Micromonospora sp. AB353
GCATGATGCCCGCATGTCCGACAGCCCCGCCGCAACGCCTCCCGTGACCGGATCCGCCGCCGACGAGCTGCACGTGCTCGTACTCGCGGGCGGCCTCTCCTACGAGCGGGACGTCTCCCTGCGGTCGGGCCGCCGGGTGCTCGACGCGCTGCGCGCGGTTGGCGTCGAGGCGGAACTGCGCGACGCCGACGTGGCGCTGCTGCCCGCGCTGACCGCCGACCCGCCGGACGCGGTGGTGATCGCCCTGCACGGCGCCACCGGCGAGGACGGCTCGCTGCGCGGCGTCCTCGACCTCTGGGACGTGCCCTACGTCGGCTGCGATGCCCGGTCGTCCCGCCTCGCCTGGGACAAGCCGTCCGCGAAGGCGGTGCTGCGCGAGGCGGGCATCCCGACGCCCGACTGGGTGGCGCTGCCGCACGACCGCTTCTCCGAGCTGGGCGCCGTCGCCGTCCTGGACCGCATCGTCGACCGCCTCGGGCTGCCGCTGATGGTCAAGCCGGCGCAGGGCGGTTCCGGACTGGGCGCCGCCGTGGTCCGGGAGGCGGCGTCACTGCCGGCCGCGATGGTGGGTTGTTTCGCGTACGACCAGACCGCGCTCGTGGAACGCTACGTCCCCGGGATGGACGTGGCGGTCTCCGTGCTCGACCTCGGCAAGGGCCCGCAGGCCCTGCCCCCGGTCGAGATCGTGCCGCGCAACGGCGTCTACGACTACGCGGCCCGCTACACGGCCGGGCGTACCACCTGGCACGCGCCCGCCCGGCTCGACGCCGCGACGACCGCCCGGGTGACCGAGGTGGCGCTCGCGGCGCACACCGCGCTCGGGCTGCGCGACGTGTCCCGGGTCGACCTGATCGTCGATGCCGGCGGTGACCCGCACGTGCTGGAGGTGAACGTCTCCCCGGGCATGACCGAGACGTCGCTCCTGCCGCTGGCGATCCAGGCGGCCGGGCTGGACTTCGGCCGGGTCCTCGGCACGCTCGTGACCCGGGCCGCCGCCCGCCGCTGAACCTCAGCTCTCCGGGGTACGCGCCGCGCCCGGGACGTTCTCCCGCTCGCCCTCGTCCGCGTTGTCCGTCGCGTCGGCCGGGCTGTCGTCCGGCCCGTTGTTCGGCGTGCCGCCGGGTGCGCCGATCGCCGCATCGTTCGGCGTGCTGTCCTGCGCGCCGGTCGGAGTGCTCTGCGGCAGATCGCCGGCCTCCGGTGCCGGGTCGGGCTCCGACGGGCCCGCAGAGGGGTCTGAGAGGTCCGCTGCCGCGTCGGACTCCGGGATCTCGTCCGCAGCCTCGATCACCGATACGGCCTCCTCCTCGGGCTCCTCAGCGGCGATCTCGGGCGAGGGCGACGAGAGACTCGACGGCGCCTGCCACTGGATGCGCGGCGGCTCGGCCAACGGACGACCACCGAACTCGGCGAGCCACGCGGCCACCATGGCGAGGTTCTCCCGCCACTGGTCCTCGGAGATCGGCGGCAGGATCGAGTCCCACAGCGACAGGAACGTGCCCCGCAGTTGCAGCCGCCCGTACGGCCGCGCCAGGAACCACAGGTGCAGATGCGCCGACCCGTCGCCCCACCGGTTCACGTGGACCCGGGCCACCCCGTCGAGCGAACGGACGGCCCGCTCCAGGCGGACGGTCATCACGCCCAGTTCGGCGGCGAGCAGGTTCGGCAGGTCGCCCAGATCCAGGTGGGAACGGGACTCCAGGATCAGGACCATCGGCAGGCCGGTGGGCCGGTCCATGGCGCGGACGCGCCACCGCTCACCGACCCAGATGTACGCCTCGTCGGGCGCGTTGCAGGCGGTGCACTCCCGGTCCGCCTCGCCACGGCGGGGAGGTTCGAACGGTACGGGTTCGTCGAGCTGCTTGACGCGGAGATCGCCCTCGAAGGGGAAGGACGGCCACTGGGTGAAGTCGGGAACTGAGGGAGGGGTGTCCGGCACGACGCTGACCCTAACCGAGTTGGCGACGCCTGTCCCTACCTGTTCCACTGGCCGCCCACCGGCTGTCCACCGCGTTGTCCACAGGCTGCCGAGATCACCAGCACAGCGCGTCATGCACTGCTCAGCAAGGGTTTCCTCGCTTCGTTTCACGTGAAACGGGGAGTGCCTGTGGACAACGGCTGTGGATAACCTCGGGTGTCTGCGGGCCCGTTCTTCAAACGATCCGGCGGCCGATCCGCACCGGGTGCCGGCGGCTTCTCTCGTAGCCGTTTCACGTGAAACGGGGGGTCCACGCCGACGCGCCTCGGCTTGCCCGCTCGGCTCGCTGGCGTCGACCGGCCTTGCTCCGTGCCTGAGTCCTCAGCGGGTACGGCGGATCGAACGAGGCACCTCGGGGCGATGGCGTGAGGTGAGACAGTCGCGGGGCGAGCCACTCGGTGGTTGTTCGTCGGAAACGGGCCGGGCCGCGCGGCAGTCGAGCCGCGGTGACCACCGCGCGGCTTGTGGCCGAGCACCGCGCCTCATCGCTTGCACTCGGCACGGCTGGGACCTCGATCGGGTGAAGGGCAGGTCGGTCGCCGCGTTTCACGTGAAACATCAGGCACGTCCGGAGCTGGCAGGCCGAGCCGAGTCGCCACACGGCCTCGGGTCTGCGCTCGATCCATGATCGGACTCGCTGCCGCCCTGAGTCTGCGACCGCCCGGCCGGTCCGCAGAGCGTTGGTAGGTCATTCGACGGCGGCGCCGGACCCCGTAGGAAGCCGTCCCGGAATGCTGAGCCGGGCCGCACACCTCGGCCCACTGCCCGGGCTCCTCGCCAGAGTCCCCGGCTCGGCGGTCCCCGCTTCGACGGTTCCCCGTTCGGCCCGGCGACTCCACGGCTCGACGGCCCGACGGCCCGACGGCTCGATGGGCTCGACGGGCTCGACGGCGCAGACCCATTTCCCGTGCGTTCGGCGGACGGGCCCAGCCGACAGCTAGCCGGGTGCAGCGCGCGGAACGAGTGAGTCGACAACCGGCGGCTTCCGCCTGAGCCATCGCCGTCAGCCCCTCCAGCCAGACCAACGAAATGGACGCGCACCGAGTCGTCACCGCCGAACAGCGGCCCTCGGCACCTTCACGCACTCGGCTCTCGCGCACTCGGCCGCTCGGCCGCTCAGCGCTCGGGCGGGCGGCGTGCCACCAACCAGTGGCGCGGAGAGCGGCTTCACCCGCGCCCTCGCCTCCATTCACCGGTCCCCGTTTCACGTGAAACGCCGGACGAGGCGCGACAGCCCGCTAACGAGTGCATCTTGACGCTCCCACCTGCTTCGGCCGCGTCACCTCCGGAGGGCGCCCGGCATCAGTGCGCACCATCGGCACCGGAGGCCCCGGCCCCGTCGTCGAAGACCGCGACGACTTCCGAGGCGTCGGTCTCTCCGTCGACCGGAACCGCCACGACCCAACGCCGCCGCCAGAACGGACGGGCAGCACCGACCCAACGCGGAAACAGATCCGGCCGCATCCCCTCGTCGGGATGCGGCCGGATCGACAACAGGGGAAGCGACGGCTACACCTCGGCAGTCCCGTCCTCGCCCATGCCGATGATCCCGACGATCCGCTCCAGGTCGTCGACGGTGGCGAACTCGATCGTGATCTTGCCCTTGCTGCGGCCGATGTCGACCTTCACCCGGGTGTCGAACCGGTCGGAGAGCCGGTCCGCGAGATCGGTGAGCGCCGGGGCATGCGGCTTCGGCCGGCGCTTGGCGGCGGCCGACTTCGCCGGCTCCTCGGCGAGCGCCAGGTGCACGAGTTCTTCGGCGCCGCGTACGGTGATGCCCTCGCGGACGATCCGCTCGGCGAGCGCCTCCTGCGCCTCGGCGTTGTCGAGGCTGAGCAAGGCCCGGGCGTGACCGGCGGAGAGAACGCCGGCGGCGACCCGGCGCTGCACGGCGGGCGGCAGGTTCATCAACCGGATCGTGTTGGAGATCTGCGGGCGGCTGCGGCCGATCCGCCGGGCCAACTCCTCGTGCGTGGCGCCGAACTCCTCCAGCAGTTGCTGGTACGCCGCCGCCTCTTCGAGCGGGTTGAGGTTGGCGCGGTGGATGTTCTCCAGGAGCGCATCCCGGAGCATCGCGTCGTCCTTGGTGTCGCGGACGATGGCGGGGATGGTCTCCCGGCCGACCGCCTGGGCGGCACGCCAGCGCCGCTCGCCCATCACGAGCTCGAACTTGTCGGGGTCGAGCTGGCGGACCACGATCGGCTGGAGGAAGCCGACCTCCTGGATCGAGGTCTTCAGTTCCTCAAGCGCCTCCTCGTCGAAGACGTGCCGGGGCTGCTTCGGGTTCGGCACGATCGCGTCGACCGGGATCTCCGCGAAGCGCGCGCCGGGCACCGGGCTCAGCTGCGGCTCGGGCTCGGCGGCCGGCGACGGGGTGGTTGCGACGCCACCCGTGATGGCAGCGGTCGCACCAGCGGCCGGAGCCGACGGCGACGCGGCGACTGCCGACGACTCCGGTTCGGTGGCCGCCGGTTCGGCGCCCGGTACCGGGCCGGTGGGGATGAGGGCGCCGAGCCCTCGGCCCAGTCCGCCGCGGGGACGGTTCTTCATGCGACGCCTCCCAGCGACATCTCCGCACTACGCATTCCGGCTCACCGGCTCCTTGACGCCTCGCTCCGCGATCTCCTGGGCGGCCTCGAAGTAACTCGTGGCTCCCCGCGAACCGGGATCGTAGGTCATCACCGACTGGCCGTAGCTCGGCGCCTCGGAGACACGCACGTTGCGTGGGATGACGGCCTGGAGCACCTTGTCGCCGAAGTGGTTCCGGACGTCCTGCTCCACCGCGTCCGCGAGCCGGGTACGCCTGTCGTACATGGTGAGCAGGATGGTGGAGACCTCGAGCTTCGGGTTGAGGTGCTGACGAACCAGGTTGATGTTGTTTATGAGCTGGTTGAGGCCCTCCAGTGCGTAGTACTCGCACTGGATCGGGATCAGCACCTCCTGCGCGGCCACGAGCGCGTTGACGGTGAGCAGGCCGAGCGACGGCGGACAGTCTATGAAGACGTAGTCGAAGTGCCCGGGGTACGCGGCGATCGCCCGCGCCAGGCGCGACTCCCGAGCCACCACCGAGACCAGCTCAATCTCGGCGCCGGCCAGGTCGATGGTGGCCGGTACGCACCACAGGTTCGGGATGCCCTCGACGGCCTGGGCCACCTCTTCGAGCGGCACGCTGTCGATCAGGCAGTCGTACACGTCGGGCACGCCGGTGTGGTGCGGCACGTTCAGACCGGTGGAGGCGTTGCCCTGGGGGTCAAGGTCGACCACGAGCACCCGGTTGCCGTGCAGCGCGAGCGCCACGGCGAGGTTCACGGTGGTGGTCGTCTTGCCCACGCCGCCCTTCTGGTTGGCGACGCACATCACCCGGGTCCGGTCGGGGCGCGGCATGGTGACCTCGCCACTGGGATTCAGGATCTGCACGGCGCGCATCGCCTCCATAGCCAACGGTGGATCATCCTCTTCGCGCGTCGGGGTTTCACGTGAAACGTACGTGCTGGCGTCTACCTCGTCCCCGTACCCGTCTGCCTGTGGCGTGTCGGACGGCGCCACGGTGACCTCGGGGGCGGCCCGGTAGGGCACGGCCGAGACGGGCGGCTGGGGTTCGTAGCGGGTGGGTACCGCGGCGTTCGCCCGCACCGCGGGCGGGCGCGGGGTCGGTGCGTTCACCGGACCGTCGGCCGGATCGAGCGGGTCGCGGGCCGGCGGCACGTTCGCGGGCGCGGACGAGACGGGACGCACGGGCCCGCCGACCGACGGCTCCCGTCGCTTGGACGGCTGCGCCGGATACGGGGAGGACGGTTCGCCGGACTCGTTCACCGTCCACTCCTGGTAGTTGGTTTCACGTGAAACGGGGTCGGCGGAGGGCTGGCCTCCTGGTCCGGTCAACCGTGGATCGTCGTACCTGCCGTCGTCATGCACCTGTCATCCCTACCCGCTCCGGATGGTCGGTCCGCACCCGTCGAATCGCGTCCGCGCCTCGCACGGCGCCGTCGGCTCGGCGGGAACCATCGGGTTCGGGTGCCGCCCGGCACCGCCGTTCCACACTATCGACGCGCGGTCAGCCTACGGCCGACGGGCGCGGTGGGTCCATGTCGGGTTGCGATCGATCGCGTCACGCCCACCGGTCCAACGACCGGATCGGGCGTGCGGAATGGCGTACCCGCTCAGCGGTCGCCGCGACGGCGACCGCCACGCGACCGCTTCGGCTTCTTGGGACGGCGCGGGTTGACCACGCGCTCCCGGACCACCTCGACCACAGTCGCCGGAGGGTCGATCACCCCTTCGCCACAGCGGTGCAGTTCCGGCGTCCCGCCGCCGAGGCGGATCACGGCCTCGGTGTGCTCGGTGATCTCGTCGGCCGCCGAGGCACCCTTGAGCGCGACCAGCCGTCCGCCGGGAGCCACGAGCGGCAGGCACCAGGAGGCGAGCCGGTCCAGCGGGGCAACCGCGCGGGCGGTCACGATGTCGGCGCTCAGCGGTTCCCGGTCGCGCGAGCCGGCCGCCGCCTCCTCTGCCCGCCCACGGAACACACGCACGTCCCGGGTCACGCCGAGACGCTGTACCGCCTCGATCAGGAAGGCGGTCCGCCGCGCCAACGGCTCCACGAGCGTCACGGTGAGGTCTGGGCGCGCGATCGCCAGCACCAGACCGGGGAGCCCGGCGCCGGAGCCGACGTCGATCACGCTGGCTCCCTCCGGGATCCGTTCCGCCACCACCGCGCAGTTGAGCAGGTGCCGCTCCCAGAGCCGCGGCGTCTCGCGGGGCCCGATCAGGCCGCGGACCACACCGTCGGTGGCGAGCAGTTCGGCGTACGCGGCGGCCAGTTCGAGCCGGTCGCCGAACAACGCGCGGGCGGCCTCCGCCAGCTCGGGCTGCAGCGTCGCCGTCGCCGGGTCGGGGGCACCGGCGTCGCCACCGTCCACGAGGGACGGTGCGTCCGCCGACGGCTCCGCGAAGACCGGGTCGGCCGCCGCGGCCGGGGCCGCCGGTGCCACGTCCGCCGCCGGCTCACCGGAGAAGGCGGGCATCACGTCCACCGCCGGGTCTGCGGGCTCGACCCCGCTCACCACCGCCGGATCGCCGGAGAAGGCGGGCTCGCCGGGGTCGGTCACGGCCTTACCCGGGTACGCGGGCTCGGCCGGCCCGTCGTCGTCGGAGAAGACCGGGTCGACAGTGGGGTCGGGGCGCACAGCCGACGGCCCGGGCGGCATACCGCCCGGGCCGGTCACGGCTCCCGCCGTCGTCTCGTCGGAGATCACGGACCTCAGTCCACCGGCCGGACGACGATGCGGCGGTTGGGCTCGACGCCCTCGGACTCGCTCTCCACCCCGCTCATCGCGTTCACCACGTCGTGCACGCACTTGCGCTCGAACGCGGACATCGGCTCCAGGCGCACCGGCTCACCGTGCTCCTTGACCTTCTCGACCGCGTTCTTCGCCACGGCGGCCAGCTCCTTGCGGCGGGCGGCCCGGTAGCCGCCGACGTCGAGCAGCAGCCGGCTCGGCGTGCCGGTCTGGCGGAACACGGCCAGCCGGGCCAGTTCCTGGAGCGCCTCCAGGGTCGCGCCGCGCTGGCCGACCAGGTTCTGCAGCCGGCCGCCGACCACCTCGACGACCGGGCGGCCACCCGACACCAGCTCGTCGATGTCACCGTCGTAGTCGAGGATGTCCAGCAGACCCTCGACGTAGTCGGCGGCGATCTCGCTCTGCCGGAACAGGTCGCTCTCGGCCGGGGCCTTCTTCTCCCGGGCCTCGCCCGCGGCGTCCTCGGTCTCGGTGGCGGCGGTAACGGGGGTCTCCTCGTCCAGGGACTGGTCGGCGCTGGGGATGCTGGTCTCGGTCACGGGTCTCATCTCCGTACTCGCTCGGCCGGACCGTCGGGGGTCCGCTGGTCTCCCGGGGCCGGCGGGAGGTTCGCCGGGTGCCCTCGGGCACGTCTGTACGGGCCAGTTTCGCCCGTGTCCGCGCTCCGCGCGGTGATTCCGGCCCGGCGCCGACTCCTCGGATGGCAGCACGCGGCCGGAACGGGCCACCGTCGACGTCGCCGACGGTGGCCCTGTGGGCTCAGCCCTGTCGCTTGGCGGGCTTGTTGCCGCCCTTCTTCGGGTTGACCGGCTTGGCACCCGGCTTCGGGCCGGCCACCTTCGGCGCGGCGGCCGGAGCCTTCGCCGGCGGCTGGGCGGCCTTGCGGCCGAACAGGCCACCGGCTTTGGCCGGCTGCACCGGGCTCTTGCCGGAGGTGCTCTTGGCGGCGCTGGTGCTCTTCGCGGTCGGCGGCGGCGGGAACTTCCGCAGCACCCACTGCTGCTGGCCGAGCGTGAAGAGGTTGTTGGTGACCCAGTAGATGATCACACCGATCGGGAAGATCGCACCCGAGATCAGCAGCGACGCCGGGATGCCGTAGA
The DNA here is from genome assembly GCF_049538395.1 of Micromonospora sp. AB353. NCBI lineage: Bacteria > Bacillati > Actinomycetota > Actinomycetes > Micromonosporales > Micromonosporaceae > Micromonospora > Micromonospora sp. AB353. Next base: position 8,379 of record NZ_JBMVFV010000010.1, read on the forward strand.
GCATCAGCCGCTGCACCATGCGCTGCTGCGGGTCCTCGGCCCACCCGGTCTTGAGGATCATCTGACGGCTGGTCAGGTAGGTGGTGGCGATCATGATCAGCACCAGGATGCCGGCGACCACCTTGACCGTGCCGGTGCTCGCGCCCAGCCGGCTCAGTTCCTCGGCGGTGGAGCCGAACTTGCCGGAGATCGGCGCGGTCAACAGCTTCGCGTTGGAGGCACTGTTGAACTGGTCGACGGTCCAGCCGTAGAGCGTCTTGCCCTGGTTGTCGGGGTCGAGCCGCCGGAGCGTGTGGAACAGGCCCAGGAAGACCGGGATCTGGAGGAACATCGGAAGGCAGCCCATGAGCGGGTTGGCCTTTTCCTTCCGATAGAGCTCCATCATCTCCTTCTGGAGCGTCTCCCGGTCACCCTTGTGCTTCTCCTGGAGCTCCTTGACCTTCGGCTGGAGCGCCTGCATGGCACGCTGCGACTTGATCTGCTTGACGAAGACCGGGAACAGGATCACCCGGACCGTCACCACCAGGAAGACGATGGCGAGGATCCAGGCCCAGTTCGTGCCGATCACGGCCCCGACCGGAACTCCGATGGCGTCCCAGGCCGAGTGCCAGGTCAGCAGGATCCACGAGATCGCGTAGTAGATCCAGTCGAGACTAAACACTCAGGCTCCAGTCACGTCGGAACGGCGGCGGTCGCCCGGCTCCGGAACCGGGTCGTGTCCACCAGGGTGGAAGGGGTGGCAGCGCGACAGCCGACGGACCGTCAGCCACGCTCCCCGCAGCGCACCATGCCGGGACACCGCCTCCACGGCGTAGGCACTGCACGACGGGTAGAACCGGCAGCGGGCCGGCAGTGCCGGACTTATCCACCGACGGTACGCGATGATGGGCGCCAGCAGCATGCGGGCACCGGTTGTGGGCGACGGAGTCGCCGTCGTCGGGCCGCTCACCGCGACCGCCGTCCCCGGGGGGCCCGCGCGGCGGCGATGGCCGCGTCCAGGTCAGCCCCGAGCCGGGTGTACGTCGCGTCGGCCGATGCGGGCAGCGCGCGTACCACGAGGGTCGTGCCGGCGGGCAGCTCGGCCAGCCGCTCGCGGACCAGGTGCCGGAGCCGGCGGCGGACCTTGTTGCGGACCACCGCGCCGCCGACGGCCTTGGACACGACGAAGCCGGCGCGGCTCGGTGCGGAGGTCTCCGCATCGAGGGTCCGCGCCGGCTCCGGCGAGGGTGTCGCGGTGGTGCCGATCGGCTCGGGGAGGGTCAGGTGGACCACGACGGCGCCGCGGCCGACGCGTCGGCCACCGCGAACCGCTGCGGCGAAGTCGCTACTGCGCCGCAGTCGTTGCGCGGCGGCCAGCACGACTGCCCACGTCCCCGGACCGGACCTGTCGGCGTCAGGCCGACAGGCGCGCGCGGCCCTTGGAGCGACGGGTAGCGATGATGGCGCGGCCGGCACGGGTGCGCATGCGCAGCCGGAAGCCGTGGGTCTTCGCGCGCCGGCGGTTGTTCGGCTGGTAGGTGCGCTTGCTCACGTCAGGCTCTCCGTTGTCGTACGCCCCGCGCGGCGGATCGCCCGGGGTCGTGTGCTGGTCCAGATCACCTGTCGGTGACCTCCGATCGGCGCTGCCGTGACACGCTCCCCGGCGATGCGGGGTGACAGCCACGGACAGCAAGCATCAATCACCCTAGCAGAGGGCGAGAGAGCAGCCGCTCCAGCCTACGCAGGGGCGCAATGACCGTCAAACGTCACACTCGGGCGTCCGACCTGCGCGCAAGCGCGACCGAAGGGGCGGTTTTCACTGATGTTGCCAAGGTCGTCAGGGTGTCGCCGGTTGATGCTGTGGGGTCCGCGCTGTTAGCGTGCGCGATTGCGGTCGGCGTCGGGGGTCCGGGGTTTGTCGCCGATCGGCAAGACCGGACACGCTGTTGAATCGTTCGGCACGGTGAACCCGCTTCAACGCCTCCGTGGATCGAGGGGGGCAGGTCCGACCCGCGTCCGGTGGGCGGCCACAATCGGTCGGTACACAGGCTGTGGATAACTTGTGGATGACGACCGGTCAGCCGTCCGGGCGGGCGTGAGAAGGAGCAGGCGAGGGGGTGGCACGACGGTGACCGGAGCGACCGACCTTGCCGCGGTGTGGACGGCGACCACCGACGAACTCGCCGACGAGATCATCTCCGCGCAGCAACGGGCGTACCTCCGGCTCACCCGCCTGCGGGCGATCGTCGAGGACACGGCGCTGCTCTCGGTGCCGGACGCCTTCACCCGGGACGTGATCGAGTCCCGGCTCCGCCCGGCCATCACCGAGGCGTTGAGCCGCCGGCTCGGCCGGCCGATCCAGGTGGCGGTCACCGTGCGGGTCGCCGACGACCCCGGTGCCCGCCCGGCCGGGACCGTCTACCGCAGCAGCCCCGAGCCGCTGCCCGAGCACGACGGCGCCGCCCCGCTGCCCGGCTTCGACCAGCCCGGCCCGGCCTTCCCGTCGCCGCGCCCGGAACCCGGGTACGCCGAGGCCGGGTACGGCGAACCGCGCCCGGAGCAGCCGCTCGACGAGCCGGCCCCGCGCCAGCGGACCGCCGACGGCGGCCGCCCGCACCTCATCCCGGCCGGCCGGGACGCGCAGGACACGCTCTTCAGCGCCGCGTTCGCCGAGCCGGTACGCACCGCGCCCGAGCGCCGTGCCTTCGACGAACGCACCCGCATCGAGCCGCCCGTGCCCGACGCCGGCGGATACGAGCCCCGCTACCGGGAGAGTCCGCCCGCCGACCCCGCGCCGATGCGCGGCCTGCCCCGCGACGGCGCCACCGACAACGGCCCCGGCCGGGGTGGCGCCGACCACCACCGTCCGGGTGGCGGCGGCCAGGCCGACCGCAGGCTCCCCGGCGGTACGGAGAGCGGCGGCAACCGGCTCAACCCGAAGTACATGTTCGAGACGTTCGTCATCGGCTCGTCCAACCGGTTCGCGCACGCCGCGAGCGTGGCGGTGGCCGAGTCGCCGGCGAAGGCGTACAACCCGCTGTTCATCTACGGCAGCTCCGGGCTGGGCAAGACCCACCTGCTGCACGCCATCGGGCACTACGCCACGACGCTCGGCAACGCGCGCTCGGTCCGGTACGTCTCGACCGAGGAGTTCACGAACGACTTCATCAACTCGCTGCGCGACGACAAGACGAGCGCGTTCCAGCGCCGTTACCGGGACGTCGACATCCTCCTGATCGACGACATCCAGTTCCTGGAGAACCGGGAGCGGACGCAGGAGGAGTTCTTCCACACCTTCAACACCCTGCACAACGCCAACAAGCAGATCGTGATCACGTCCGACCGCTCGCCGAAGCAGCTGGCGACGCTGGAGGACCGGCTGCGTACGCGCTTCGAGTGGGGTCTGCTCGCCGACATCCAGCCGCCGGACCTGGAGACGCGGATCGCGATCCTGCAGAAGAAGGCGGCCCAGGAGCGGCTGTTCGCCCCGCCGGACGTGCTGGAGTTCATCGCGTCCCGGGTGTCGAACTCGATCCGCGAACTGGAGGGGGCGCTGATCCGCGTCACCGCCTTCGCCAGCCTCACCCGTTCCTCGGTCGAGCTGTCGCTGGCCGAGGAGGTGCTGCGGGACTTCATCCCGGACGGCGCCGGCCCGGAGATCACCGCGGACCAGATCATGGTGTCGACGGCCGACTACTTCGGCGTGAGCCTGGAGGATCTGCGCGGCCACTCCCGCTCCCGGGTGCTGGTGAACGCGCGCCAGGTGGCCATGTACCTGTGCCGGGAGCTGACCGACCTGTCGCTGCCCCGGATCGGGCAGGCGTTCGGCGGCCGGGACCACACGACGGTGATGCACGCGGACCGCAAGATCCGTCAGCAGATGGCGGAGCGGCGCTCGCTCTACAACCAGATCGCCGAGCTGACGAACCGCATCAAGCAGAACACCTGACCGCCCCACTCCCGCCGCACCCCGCGCGCGAACGACCATCCCCGCAGATCTTGGAAGCTTGGCGCCCCCATAGGGGCCGTTTCCTACCAAGATCTCGCCGGAGCTGAGCGCCGAGCCCTGATCGGGAGATGATCGGCGGCCACGGCCACCCCTCACCGCGACGTCCCGCCCTCGCTCTCGCCCACCGGCCTCCCCGTCGATCATGAAGTTGGCGGCGACAAACCGGACGCGAAATGCCGCTAACTTCATGATCAGCCGAAGCAGGGCGGGCGGGCGGAGCGGGGCGAGGGCAAGGGCGAGGGCGAGGGCGAGGGCGAGGGCAGGGTCGGGCGGGGTAAGGCAGGCGGAGCTGCGGGAGGGGCGGCGTAACCTAGGCGACCTTTTCGGCGCCGACGCGGCGGGCTCGGGTGGGTGGCAAGTAGCCGACAGCGGGGGACTGTTGACCCTCGACCCGGTGAAGGGCCCAGGATCTGTCGTGTGTTCGTCCACAGCTCGTACCCGTTGTCCACAGCCCCTGTGTCACAGGCGGTGGACAACCACGCTTCGCACTCGGCCGGTTACCCACAGACTGTGGACAACTCCTGGGGACGACGCTGTGGACGCCTGGGGACAACCGGGCAGTCATCCCCAGGCAGCGGGTCGCCTGTGGGCGAGCTGTTGAAGGTTCTGGGGACGACGGCTGTGGACGTCTCCGGCGCTGTCCACAGCGCTGGGGAGAAAACCGGTGGATTACCGGTGGACAACCGGTGGACAGCCGTGGAAAACCCGGCGGCTGGCGAGGGCTGTGGACCGGGACACGAGTTTCACCCCTGGTTCTCCACAGCCAAACCACCGGTGGATAACGTGTCTGACCTGCGCGGACGGCGGTTCTCCACAGTTTGCACAGGTGCGATGAAGACGATGAGTTATCTCTTCTAAACAACAAAAACCAATCATCACCGTTGGACTTCCTGTGGATCGGGCCGGAGCACTGCCGTCGGCAGTCGCCCGGGGCACCTGGATCCACGGGGTCGGGCGCACAGCCGATGCCCCAGCGCCTTAAGGTGCGATGGGTACCCGCACGGTCGGGCGGGACGGGTGGCAGCGGTCGGCATGAGAGAGTTGTCGCTGACGTCGACGCGGAGGCATTGATGAAGTTCCGAGTGGAGCGCGACGCGCTCGCCGAGGCGGTCGCGTGGACCGCCAAGAGCCTGCCCAACCGGCCCTCCGTACCGGTGCTGGCCGGGGTGATGCTCCGCGTCACCGACGGCAACCTGCAGGTCTCCGGCTTCGACTACGAGGTCTCCAGCCAGGTGACGGTCGAGGTGCAGGGTGACGCGGACGGCGCCGCCCTGGTCTCCGGCCGCCTGCTCGCCGAGATCACCAAGGCCCTGCCGGCCAAGCCGGTGGACATCGCCGCCGTCGGCGCCCACCTCGAACTGGTCTGCGGCAGCGCCCGGTTCACGCTGCCCACCATGCCGGTGGAGGACTACCCGACGCTGCCGGAGATGCCGGAGAGCGCCGGCACCGTCGACGCCGCCGCCTTCGCCTCCGCCGTGGCCCAGGTGGCTGTCGCCGCCGGCCGCGACGAGACGCTGCCGATGATGACCGGTGTACGGATCGAGCTGAGCGGCAGCACGATGGCCATGCTGGCGACCGACCGTTACCGCCTCGCGCTTCGCGAGATGGAGTGGAACCCGGACGACCCGGAGATCAGCCTCAACGCGCTGGTGCCGGCCCGTACGCTGCACGACACCGCGAAGGCGCTCGGCCCGCTCGGCGGCCACGTCACCATGGCGCTGTCCTCCGGCGGTGCCGGTGAGGGCATGATCGGTTTCTCCGGTGGCACCCGCCGTACCACCAGCCGGCTGCTCGACGGCGCCAACTACCCGCCGGTGCGCTCGCTGTTCCCGGCCGACCACAACGCCGAGGCCCGCGTCGCCGTCTCCTCGCTCATCGAGGTGGTCAAGCGCGTCGCGCTGGTCGCCGAGCGCACCACGCCGGTGCTGCTCAGCTTCAGCGCCGACGGTCTCGTGGTCGAGGCGGGCGGCACCGAGGAGGCCCGGGCCAGCGAGGCCATGGAGGCCACCTTCAGCGGCGAGCCGCTGACCATCGGGTTCAACCCGCAGTACCTCATCGACGGTCTGGCCAACCTGGGCGCGCAGCACGCCCTGCTCCGGTTCGTCGACGCGTTCAAGCCCGCGGTCATCTCCCCGGCAGGCGAGGATGGCGAGGTCATTCCGGGGTACCGGTACCTCATCATGCCGATCCGCGTGTCCCGCTGATCGCCGCAGCACGACCCTGACGTACGGAGGTAGGAGCAGATGCAGCTCGGCCTGGTAGGACTCGGCCGCATGGGCGGCAACATGCGGGAGCGGTTGCGCGCCGCCGGGCACGAGGTGGTCGGCTACGACCACAACCCGGAGATCAGCGACGCCGCGAGCCTGGCCGAGCTTGCCGAGAAGCTCCAGTCGCCCCGTGCGGTGTGGGTCATGGTCCCCGCCGGCGTCACCGACGCCACCATCGACGAGCTCGCCGGTGTGCTCGGCGAGGGCGACATCATCATCGACGGCGGCAACTCGCGGTTCAGCGACGACGCCCCGCGCGCCGAGCGGCTGAACGAGCAGGGCATCGGCTACATCGACGTCGGCGTGTCCGGCGGCGTCTGGGGCCGGCAGAACGGGTACGCGCTGATGGTCGGCGGCGCGCAGGAGCACGTCGAGCGGTTGATGCCGATCTTCGAGTCGCTCAAGCCCGAGGGCGAGTTCGGCTTCGTGCACGCCGGCCCGGTCGGCGCCGGCCACTACGCCAAGATGGTGCACAACGGCATCGAGTACGGCCTGATGCACGCGTACGCCGAGGGCTACGAGCTGCTTGCGGCCTCGGAGCTGGTGACCAACGTCCCCGGCGTGTTCAAGTCGTGGCGCGAGGGCACCGTCGTGCGCTCCTGGCTGCTCGACCTGCTGGACCGGGCACTCGACGAGGACCCGGAGCTGGCCGAGCTGAGCGGCTACACGGAGGACACCGGCGAGGGCCGCTGGACCGTGGACGAGGCGGTCCGGCTCGCCGTGCCGCTCAACGTCATCACCGCGTCGCTGTTCGCCCGGTTCGCCTCCCGGCAGGACGACTCGCCCGCGATGAAGGCCGTCGCCGCGCTGCGCCAGCAGTTCGGCGGCCACGCCGTCCACAAGCGCTGACCGGTATCCACAGGCTGTGTACGTCCGCCGGCTCGAACTGGTCGACTTCCGCTCGTACGAGCGCGTCGGCGTCGACCTGGAGCCGGGGCCGAACGTGCTCGTCGGCGCGAACGGCGTCGGCAAGACCAACCTGGTCGAGGCGCTGGGTTACGTGGCGACCCTGGATTCGCACCGGGTCGCCACCGACGCCCCGCTGGTACGGATGGGCGCCGCCTCGGCGGTGATCCGCTGCGCCGTGGTGCACGAGGGCCGGGAGCTGCTGGTCGAGCTGGAGATCGTGCCGGGTAAGGCCAACCGGGCCCGGCTCGGCCGGTCTCCGGCCCGGCGTGCCCGGGACGTGCTCGGCGCGCTGCGCCTGGTGCTGTTCGCGCCGGAGGATCTGGAACTGGTCCGCGGTGATCCGGCCGAACGCCGCCGCTACCTGGACGACCTGCTGGTCACCCGCCAGCCCCGCTACGCCGGTGTCCGCGCCGACTACGAGCGGGTGGTCAAGCAACGCAACGCGCTGCTGCGTACGTCGTACCTGGCTAGGAAGACCGGTGGGACACGCGGCGGTGACCTGTCGACGCTGGCCGTGTGGGACGCGCATCTGGCGCAGCACGGCGCGGACCTGCTCGCCGGCCGCCTGGAGTTGGTGGCCGCGCTGACCCCGCACGTGGCGAAGGCGTACGACGCGGTGGCGGCCGGCCGCGGCGCGGCGGGCATCGCGTACCGGCCCTCGGTGGAGCTGCCCGAACCCGGCGCGGACCGCGCGGCGCTGGCGGAGGCGCTCGCCGTCGCGCTGACCGCGAACCGCGCCGCCGAGATCGAGCGCGGCACCACGCTCGTCGGCCCGCACCGCGACGACCTGGCGCTGACGCTCGGCCCGCTGCCCGCCAAGGGGTACGCGAGCCACGGCGAGTCCTGGTCGTACGCGCTGGCGTTGCGGCTGGCCGGGTACGACCTGCTGCGCGCCGACGGGATCGAGCCGGTGCTGGTGCTCGACGACGTCTTCGCCGAGCTGGACACCGGCCGGCGGGAACGACTGGCCGAACTGGTCGGCGGCGCGAGTCAGCTCCTGGTCACCTGTGCCGTGGACGACGACGTGCCGGCGACGCTGCGCGGCACCCGGTACGCGGTGGGCGAGGGGACGGTGCGGCGTGCCTGATGACGAGGTGCAGCTCCCGCCCGCACGGCTCGGGCCGGGACGCGACGCGCGTACCCCGGGAAAGCCCGCGGGCGGTGAGCCGGCCGCGAACCTGCCGGAGGGCTCGACCGGGCCGGAACTGGCGCGGGCGGTGCTCGACGCGGCGAAGGCCCGGCGGCAGGCGGCGGCGCCGAAACGACGCGGCGCGGTCCGCGGCGACGGCGAGAAGCGGCTGCGCGGCTACTCCGGCCCGGGTCCGGACCCGCGCGACCCGCAGCCGTTGGGCGCGGTGCTGGACAAGCTGATGAAGGCACGCGGCTGGCAGCAGCCGGCGGCCGAGGCGACGGTGTTCGGCGCGTGGGAGAAGGTGGTCGGACCGGAGGTCGCGCAGCACAGCCGCCCGGTCAAGCTGGAGGACGGCGAGCTGACGGTGGAGGCGCGTTCGACGGCGTGGGCGACCCAGTTGCGCCTGCTGGCGGGCTCGCTGTTGCAGCAGATCGCCCGCGAGGTGGGCCACAACGTGGTGCGCAAGCTGCACATCCACGGGCCGGCGGCGCCGTCGTGGTCGCGCGGCCCCCGACGGGTACGCGGGCGCGGCCCCCGCGACACCTACGGCTGACCGACACCGCCCGAACGCCGTGCCTCCCGCCGGGCGCGCTTGAGTTCGCGCTGCTCGCGGCTCCACTGCTTGCGGCGCTCCAGGTCTTCCTTCCACGCGTCGCGGGCCAGCTTCGAGCCGCCCTGCACGGCACCCTGCACCTGGGACGGGCCGGCGAGGTTGCGGAACACCCAGCCCAACAGGCGGCCACCCTTGCCGGAGGCGTCGCCCACCTGCTCGTCGTCGCTCATCCCGCCGCCTCCCTGTTTTGTGTGCAAACCATTGGTACACCAATCATTGCTACCATCGCAACGACGACGAGGAGGACACCGGTGACCGACGGCATCGAGGAGGACCCCCTGGCGCTGGAGCAGCAGGTCTGCTTCGCGCTCTCCGTCGCCGCCCGGAGCGTCGTCGCGGTCTACCGGCCGCTGCTGGAGCCGATGGGGCTCACCCACCCGCAATACCTGGTCATGCTGGCGCTCTGGCAGCACGCGCCGCTGTCCGGACGGGATCTGAGCCGGCTGCTCCAACTCGACCCGGGCACGCTGTCACCGCTGCTCAAGCGGCTGGAGGCGGCCGGCTACATCAGGCGGGAACGCGACGCCGCCGACGAGCGCAGCCTGGCCGTCTCACTCACCGCCGAAGGGCAGGCGCTGCGGGCGCAGGCCGAGCGGATCCCGCCGGCCATCGTGCAGCGCCTCGGGCTGCCGCTGGCCGACCTGCGGCACCTGCACACGGCGCTGACCGAGGTGATCGCGGCCGCCAACCGGGCCACGTCTCCTCCCGGCGCTGCGGCGCCCGGTCAGGCGTCGGCGTAGACCGCGAAGCCGCGCTCCGCGCAGCGCCGGTAGAAGGCCGCCAGCACGCTCAGCTCGGCGCAGGTGAAGTTCCACTGCGGCGGGTCGCCGTTCTCGTCCCGCAGCCGGTCGAGGCGGCTGTCCAGCCAGCGGAGCTGCTGCTCGGCCAGCCGGCCGTCACCGAGCAGCGCGCGCAGCACCTCGCTCACCGACTCGAACGTGACCGGCTCGCCGTACGGCCGGTGCCGGGCGACGAACTTCTCCACGCCCTCGGCGATCCAGGAGCAGCCGTCCGGGTCGATCACCGGATCCTCGTCCTCGACCGCGTTCTCCGTGGCGTAGAGCACATTCTCCAGCCCGAGGATCAGATCGACCAACTCGGTGTACGCGGTCGCGCGTACCGTGCCGGTCTTCGCGATCAGCTCGGCGAGCGCCGCGGTCGGCGCGGAGATCCGGGGCATGTCCACGATCTCGCCGAAGTCCACGAACTCAGCCGGCGCGACCGGGTCGTAGAAGCGGCCGGTCCGCGGCCAGTGCACCGCGACGTTGTCCAGCCCCATCTGGCGTCACCTCTCACCAAGCGTTTTCGGACCATCTCCGACGATCGTCCCGGTTCCGGGCGCAAAAGATCAAGACCGCAACGGCGGCGCCGCAAAAGCTACGGCACGCCGGGCCCGGCCGCGACCCCCGGTCGGGGCAGCCGCCGATCACCGGTCGGATGACCGTCGCGGCTCACGGTGGCCGGTGGCGCGGTACCGCCCCGTTGGCGTGTAGGGGGAGTCGTGGGCGACGCGGTTCGTCCGGCTACGGCATTCTCAGCCGCCCCGGAGAGGGTGCCGAGTGGCGGTTTGGTCGGCTCCGCACAGTAAGATTGAGGGCGAGACGAAAGACCCGAGACGGAGCGACGGACAGGGGCCCGCATGAGCCCTCGATCATAGTCCCGTATCAGGTCCGAGCCGATCGCGATCCGCGGGCAACCGCGGCGCCCGGCGCACATGATCCGAGCCTGGCGACCCCAGGGGCGGACCATGCGCGCCGACGTCGCGTCCTGTCCGCCGAACCCGCGCCCCCGCGCCCACGCGCGGCCGGTGCGAGAAAGTGGCCGAGCGTGGCAGCGGAGGACAACAAGAAGTACGGTGCCGAGTCGATCACCGTGCTCGAGGGCCTGGAAGCGGTCCGGAAGCGGCCCGGTATGTACATCGGGTCCACCGGCGAGCGCGGTCTGCACCACCTGGTGTGGGAGGTCGTCGACAACGCGGTGGACGAGGCGCTGGCCGGGCACTGCGACACCATCGACGTGGTGCTGCTGGCCGACGGCGGTGTCCGGGTGACCGACAACGGCCGTGGCTTCCCGGTCGACCTGCACCCCAAGCTGAAGAAGCCGGGTGTCGAGGTCGCCCTGACCGTGCTGCACGCGGGCGGCAAGTTCGACGGCAAGGCGTACGCCGTCTCCGGCGGCCTGCACGGCGTCGGCGTCTCCGTGGTGAACGCGCTGTCCACCCGGATGGCCGTGGAGATCCACAAGGACGGCTTCGTCTGGCGTCAGCAGTACCACCACTCCAAGCCGACGCCGCTGGAGAAGGGCGAGGAGACCGACCGCACCGGTTCGGCCGTCTCCTTCTGGCCCGACCCGGACGTCTTCGAGACAGTCGACTTCGACTTCCACACCATCTACCGGCGCCTCCAGGAGATGGCCTTCCTCACCCGGGGTCTGACCATCCACCTGCTCGACGAGCGCGTCCCGGAGGACGAGGACGGCAAGACCCGCGAGGTCACCTTCCACTACGAGGGCGGCATCGCCGACTTCGTCCGACACCTCAACGCCTCCAAGAGCCCGATCCACAAGACGGTGGTCGAGTTCGGGGCCGAGGAGACGGGCATGTCGGTCGAGATCGCCATGCAGTGGAACGAGTCGTACGGCGAGTCGGTCTACACCTTCGCCAACAACATCAACACCCACGAGGGCGGCACCCACGAGGAGGGCTTCCGGGCCGCGCTGACGAGCGTCGTCAACCGCTACGGCGCCGAGAAGAAGCTGCTCAAGGGCGACGAGCGCCTCTCGGGTGAGGACATCCGCGAGGGCCTGGCCGCGATCATCTCGGTCAAGCTCACCGACCCGCAGTTCGAGGGTCAGACCAAGACCAAGCTGGGCAACACCCCGGTCAAGGGCTTCGTGCAGCGGGTCTGCAACGAGTCGCTCGTCGACTGGTTCGACCGCAACCCGGCCGAGGCGAAGATCATTATCCAGAAGGCGTCCCAGGCGGCGCGGGCCCGGATCGCCGCCCAGCAGGCGCGCAAGCTCGCCCGGCGCAAGTCGCTGCTGGAGTCCGGTTCGATGCCGGGCAAGCTGGCCGACTGCCAGTCCACCGATCCGCGCGAGTCCGAGGTCTTCATCGTCGAGGGCGACTCGGCCGGCGGCTCGGCCAAGCAGGGCCGCGACCCGCGCGTCCAGGCGATCCTGCCGATTCGCGGCAAGATCCTCAACGTGGAGAAGGCCCGGATCGACCGGGTGCTGAAGAACAACGAGGTGCAGGCGCTGATCACCGCGCTCGGCACCGGCATCCACGACGACTTCGACATCGAGAAGCTGCGCTACCACAAGATCGTGCTGATGGCCGACGCCGACGTCGACGGCCAGCACATCCAGACGCTGCTGCTCACCCTGCTGTTCCGCTTCATGCGGCCGCTGGTCGAGCTGGGTCACGTCTACCTGGCCGCGCCGCCGCTCTACAAGATCAAGTGGAACAAGAAGGGCGACGACGCCCAGTACGCGTACTCGGACCGGGAACGCGACGGGCTGATCGCCCTGCGTCAGCAGAAGAAGCCCAATGCCCGCCCGGACGACATCCAGCGGTTCAAGGGTCTCGGCGAGATGAACTACCCCGAGCTGTGGGAGACCACGATGAACCCGGCCACGCGTACGCTGCGCCAGGTCACGCTCGACGACGCCGCCACCGCGGACGAGCTGTTCAGCGTCCTGATGGGTGAGGACGTCGAGGCCCGCCGGTCGTTCATCCAGCGCAACGCCAAGGACGTGCGGTTCCTGGACATCTGACGGACCCGCCCGGGCCGGCCGGACATCCACCGGCCGGCCCGGGAGTCCACAGAGTTATCCACAGTCTGAACGCTTTCCACAGCCGTTATCCACAGCGAGACCACGACTGAAGAGTCTGATAAGGGTTAACAGTGACCGATACTCCCGAGTCCACCCCGAACGAGCCGGAGACCCCGGAGACACTGGCCGCGGTCGTCCAGCACGACCGGATCGAGCCGGTCGGCCTCGAGGTCGAGATGCAGCGCTCGTACCTCGACTACGCGATGAGCGTCATCGTCGGGCGGGCCCTGCCGGACGTCCGGGACGGGCTCAAGCCGGTCCACCGCAAGATCCTCTACGCCATGTTCGACTCCGGCTACCGGCCGGACCGCGGGTACGTGAAGTGCTCCCGCGTCGTCGGCGACGTGATGGGCCAGTTCCACCCGCACGGCGACTCGGCCATCTACGACGCGCTGGTCCGGATGGCGCAGCCGTGGTCGCTGCGTTACCCGCTGGTCGACGGCAACGGCAACTTCGGCTCGCCCGGTAACGACCCGGCCGCCGCCATGCGCTACTGCCTCGTCGGCGACGCCCGGATCCGTACCGCTGAGGGGTCCGTCCGGATCGCCGACGTCGTGCCGGACGCCGCGCCGAGCAGCGAGACCGACGTCGACCTCAAGGTCCGCGACCGCAACGGCGACCTGGTCCGTGCCAGCAAGTTCTTCCACTCCGGCGAGCACCCCACGCTGCGGCTGCGCACCCGCGAGGGGTACGAGCTGACCGGCACCCACAACCACCCGGTGCTCTGCCTGGTGAACGTGGCCGGCGTGCCGACCCTGCTGTGGAAGCTGCTCGCCGAGATCGCCCCGGGCGACCGGGTGGTCCTCCAGCGCACCGTGCCGGACGAGATCGGCTACCCGATGCTGGAGCACGTCGAGGCCGCCGTGCTGGCGGGCGCGTTCGTGTCCGAAGGGTGGGTGTCCGAGCAGCGGGCCGGCTTCAACAACGTGGACCGGGAGTTCTTCGTCCGGGTTCTCACCGCCTACGACCTCGCAGTCGGCGGCCCCCGGTACGTCGCCGAGCGGGTCATCGCCTCCGGCAGCACGCTGCACGAACTCGACGTACAGAACATCTCCGCACTGCGGGCGAGCGTGCTCGGCGAGATGGTGGGCGCGCGGAGCGCCGACAAGTTCGTGCCGGAGTTCGTCTGGCGCGGGCCGGCCGCGGTCAAGCGGGCCTTCCTCCAAGCGCTGTTCGAGGGCGACGGCTCGTCGTCGCTGCTGCCCCGCCACACGATCCAGGTCTCCTACTCGACCCGCAGCGCGCGGCTGGCCCGCGAGGTGCAGCAGCTGATGCTGGAGTTCGGCGTGGTCAGCCGGCAGTGCCGGTACGACGACGGTGAGATCAAGGTCGTCGTCACCAACCGGCGGGACGCCCGGATCTTCGCCGCCTACATCGGATTCCTCGGCCGCAAGCAGGCAAAACTGGAATCCGAGTTGGCCCAGGTGCCGGCGAGCAGCACGGCGCTCTCCAGCGACCACGTGCCGTTCGTCGGCGACTTCGTCCGTGAGCACGGCGCGAGCCGCTGGACCGAGCGCGACTGGCTGCGCCGGCACAACGTGGACCGGGTCGAGCGCTGGGAGCGGGACCGCGACGAGATCGCGGCCCGGATCACCGAGCCGGGCATCCTCGACGTGGTCGAGCCGCTCGTCGACGGGCGCTTCTACTACGCCGAGGTGACCGAGATCACCGACGCCGGTGTGCAGCCGGTCTACAGCATCCGGGTGGACACCGAGGACCACTCGTTCGTCTCCGACGGGTTCGTCAGCCACAACACCGAGTGCAAGCTCGACCCGCTGGCGATGGAGATGCTGCGGGACATCGACGAGGACACCGTCGACCTGCAGGACAACTACGACGGCCGGGCCAAGGAGCCCACCATCCTGCCGTCGCGGATCCCGAACCTGCTGATCAACGGCTCCGAGGGCATCGCGGTCGGCATGGCCACCAAGATCCCGCCGCACAACCTGCGTGAGATCGGCGCGGCGGTGCAGTGGTGCCTGGAGCACCCGGAGGCCGACGAGGCCACCACGCTGGAAGCCCTGCTGGAGATCGTCAAGGGCCCGGACTTCCCGACCCACGGCCTGATCGTCGGCCAGGCCGGCATCCAGGACGCGTACCGGACCGGGCGCGGCTCGATCCGGATGCGCGCCGTGGTCGAGGTCGAGGAGGACAAGCGGGGCCGGCCGGCGCTCGTGGTCAGCGAGCTGCCGTACCAGGTCAACCCGGACAACCTTGCCGAGCGCATCGCCGAGCTGATCAAGGAGGGCAAGCTCGCCGGCATCGCCGACATTCGGGACGAGTCCTCCGGGCGTACCGGCATGCGGATCGTGCTCGTGCTCAAGCGCGACGCGGTCGCCAAGGTGGTGCTGAACAACCTCTACAAGCACACCCAGCTCCAGGAGACGTTCGGCGCCAACATGCTGGCGCTCGTCGACGGCGTGCCGCGTACGCTCAACCTGGCCCAGTTCATCCGCTACTACGTCGAGCACCAGATCGAGGTGATCCGGCGGCGGACCGCGTTCCGGCTGCGCAAGGCCGAGGAGCGGGCACACATCCTGCGCGGTCTGTCCAAGGCGCTGGACGCACTGGACGAGGTGATCGCCCTGATCCGGCGCTCGCCCACCGTCGAGGACGCCCGGCAGGGCCTGATCCGGCTGCTGGACATCGACGAGGTCCAGGCGACCGCGATCCTGGACATGCAGCTGCGCCGGCTGGCCGCCCTGGAGCGGCAGCGCATCCTGGACGACCTGGCGAAGCTCGAACTGGAGATCGCCGACCTCAAGGACATCCTGGCCAAGCCGGAGCGGCAGCGGCGGATCGTCTCGGAGGAGCTGGGCGAGATCGTCGCGAAGTGGGGCGACGACCGGCGTACGAAGATCGTCCCGTTCGACGGCGAGGTCTCCATGGAGGACCTCATCGCCCGCGAGGACGTGGTGGTGACGATCACGCGCACCGGGTACGCCAAGCGGACCAAGGTCGATCTCTACCGGTCGCAGCGGCGCGGCGGGAAGGGCGTCAGCGGGGCGACGCTCCGCCAGGACGACATCGTCAGCCACTTCTTCGTATGCTCTACCCACGACTGGATCCTGTTCTTCACGAACAAGGGTCGGGTCTACCGGGCGAAGGCGTACGAGCTTCCCGAGGCCAGTAGGGTGGCCAAGGGCCAGCACGTGGCCAACCTGCTCGCGTTCCAGCCCGACGAGCAGATCGCGCAGATCATTGAAATCCCGAACTACCAGGTGGCCCCCTACCTGGTACTGGCCACGAAGAACGGCCTGGTGAAGAAGACGCGGCTCGAGGAGTTCGACTCCAACCGTTCCGGCGGCATCATCGCGATCAACCTGCGCGATGAGGACGAACTGGTCGGTGCGGTCCTGGCCGCTCCGGAGGACGACCTGCTGCTCGTGTCGAAGAACGCCCAGGCGATCCGCTTCAACGCCACCGACGAGGCGCTGCGCCCGATGGGCCGGGCCACTTCCGGGGTGATCGGCATGCGCTTCAGCGGCGAGGACGAGTTGCTCGCGGTCGAGGTGGTGCGAGAGGGTCTGGACGTTCTGGTCGCGACGAACGGGGGTTACGCGAAACGTACCCCGATCGAGGAATACCCGGTCCAGGGCCGGGGAGGTAAGGGCGTGCTGACCGCGAAGATCACCGAGCGACGCGGTGGCCTGGTCGGCGCGGTCGTGATCGATCCGGAGGACGAGCTGTTCGCCATCACGAGCAACGGCGGCGTCATCCGGACTCCGGTGAAGCCTGTACGCCGTACGCGTGACCGGAACACAATGGGGGTCAAGCTGATGGACCTCCCGGACGGCGTGACTATCGTGGCGATTGCTCGCAATGCCGACGAGCCTGACGAACAGGACTAGTTGATGACGGAGACACAGGCGAAGTCGGGGAACAAGGGGACCTCGGCCACTCCGGTCGACGAGGAGGCCGCGCAGGGCGGCACACCAGCGACCGGCCGCGCGGCTGTGGGCCGGGCCACGGTTCCCGCCGACGCGCCTGCCCCGAAGTTCACCCGGGCTCCCGGCATGGCCCCGCCTCCGGACAAGCCGGCCGAGGACTCCGGTTCCCGGGACTCGGCCGAGACCAAGGTCGACGCGCCGACGTCGGCCGACGGGCTGGCCGCCCCGGCCGCCAAGTCCACGAACGCCACGAGCACCCAGCCGATCAAGGCGCCGTCGGCCGCCGGCCGGGCCTCCACCGGTACGACCGGCACGCAGCCGCGGATCGGCGCCGGCCTGGGAACCGCCCCGAAGGTGTCGCCCGACGGCTCGCGCCCGGGCGGTGCCGCGAACGCCCAGTCCCGGCCCGCCAACGGCGGCGGCCTGCCGCCGGGCATCAGCGGCGCGGCGGCAGTCGGCGCCGCGCGCGTGGGTGAGGCGGTACGCGCCGCGCGTACCTCGGTCAGCTCGGCCGCGTCGCGCGGACCGCGACGGGCCCGGCTGAACCTGAAGCGGATCGACCCGTGGTCGGTGATGAAGTTCGCCTTCGCGGTGTCCGTGGTGCTCTTCATCGTGGTCGTCGTGGCGACGTCGGTGCTCTACCTGGCGCTCGACGCGATGGGTGTGTTCAAGAGCGTCAACGACAGCCTGACCGACCTGGTGAACGCCGGCGGCGGCCAGGGCGGCGGTGGATTCCGGATCACCGCCAAGGGCGTGATCCTGACGTCGTCGCTGATCGGCCTGGTGAACGTCGTGCTGTTCACCGCGCTGGCGACGCTCAGCGCGTTCGTCTACAACGTCTGCGCCGACCTGGTCGGCGGGATCGAGCTGACGCTCGCCGAGCGGGACTGATCGACCGGCGCCGGGGCACCGCGTAAAGCGGTCGCCCCGGCGTCGTACGTCCGGGTAGGTTCGAGATGGCGCGGGCGCTTCCACTACGTACCCCCGATTTGGGCGCGGTGGAGGCGATGGGTTAACCTAGCTCGTCGCTACGCGGGGCTATAGCTCAGTCGGTTAGAGCGCAGAGCTGATAACTCTGAGGTCGCTGGTTCGATTCCAGCTAGCCCCACCGCACATCGTCCGACGACAGTCGAGCGCGAGGGGTCAAGCACATGTTCAAGAAGCTCCTGATCCTGGCCGGCATCGTCGGTGTGGCAGCCGTCGTGGCCAAGAAGGTCAAGGCCTCGAACGACGAGCGCGCCCTGTGGCACGAGGCGACCACGGCGCCCGACCTGCGCTGAACGCCGTCACGGGGCCCTAGCTCAACTGGCAGAGCACTGCCTTTGCAAGGCAGGGGTTAGGGGTTCGAGTCCCCTGGGCTCCACCACATCATCCGGCCAGTTCACGACCCGTTGACGGGTGCTGGCAGCGTCGTCAGCGGTGCTCGCCGAAGACCGCCGCGGCCACCTGGTAGCTGTCGAACGCCCGGGCCGCCCCGGCGTACGCCTCCAGGTGGATGAAGAGCTCGACGATCTCCTCCTTGGTCACGCCCGACGTCAGCGCGATGCGCAACTGCCCCCGCAGCGGCTCGTGGGTGCCCAGCGCCGCCGCGACGGCCACCGAGATCAGGCAGCGGCTCCGCAGGTCCAGGCCCGGTCGCGGCCACGAGTCGCCGAAGGTGTGCTCGGTCGCCAGCCGCCGGAAGTCCTGACCGACCGCGGGTTCCCCGTCGGCCAGCGGCAGGGTCAACGGTTGGCCGAGGAGGCGTTCCGCGGTGTCGAGGGCCTGCTGGTATCGGGGATCGTCGGGCATGCGTTGCCACCTCCGCACGTGTCAGCCGATCGACTGCCGTTCGGTTCCAGCATCGTGCCCACCCCGGCGTTCGGTCGGCCGTTCCGGGAAACCACCGGTGATCTCGGTGCCGAGTGCAGCCGGGCGGTCCGCCGTCCCCCGCCCACCGGTGCACCCCCTGCGACTGCAACGCCCGGACAGCCGGCGCCGCCAGCGGCCGCCCGATTCGGTGATCTCCGTCGGTGCGTTCGGCTGCGAATGCGGTGGATGGTCGCGTGGGACCTCGTGCCCCGATCGGGCCACGAGGTCCCACGATTGAGGGTCTACCGGAAGTCGGCCGCGTGGTCCCTGGCCCACTGCGCGAATGTCCGTGCGGGTCGGCCGGTCAGGCGCGGGACGACGTCTGCCCACTGCTGGTTCGTCGGCGCGGGGTTACGCGTGGACTCGGCCCACATGGCGAAGATCCAGTCGACGAACGTCTCCGGATAGCCGTCGCTGATCCACTCGGCCCGAGCCTCGACCGGATCCAGCTCCTCGAACCGCACGGTGGTGCCGATCGCGGCGCCGATCGCGTCGACCTGCGCGACGGTGGTGAGCGCTTCGGGGCCGGCGAATGTGTAGGTCCGGCCGGCGTGACCGTCCTCGACGAGCACCGTTGCGGCGACCGCGGCGATGTCCGCCTCGTGGGTGGGCTGGGTCAGCGCCGCGCCGTACGGGCGGCGGACCACCCGGCGTTCCTTGATGGAGGGGGCCCAGTCCAGCCAGTTTGCGGCGAACTCGCCGGGCCGGACGTGCGTCCATTCCAGACCGGACTCCTCGACGGCACGCTCGACCGCCAGGTATCCGTCCTCGCTGTCGTCGGTGTCGGCCAGCGCACCAGACAGCACGACGATGCGCCGTACCCCGGCTTGCCTCGCGGCGGCGACCACCTCACGTGCCGTACGCCCGACCGGGAACAGGTACATCCTCTCGATACCGTGCAGCGACGATTCCAGGGACGCCGGGTCCGTCAGGTCGCCGCCGACCACCTCCACTCCGGCCGGAAGGCCCGCCGCCGACAGTGTCCGCGTGAGCGCGCGTACCCGATGCCCGGTCTTCATCAGTTCGGCGACGACGTGTCGGCCGACCATGCCTGTTGCGCCAGTGACCAGGATCGTCATCGCGTCACCTCGGGCCGGAAATCGGCGGCGTGATCGTTCGCCCATTGGCCGAACGTGCGCGGTGGCCTCCCCGTCACCCGCAGACAGGTGTCCGTCGGCGGCAGTACGCCCGTACCATCGACGGCGTCGGCGAGCAGCGCGATCATCCAGTCGGCGGTCTCCTCGTCGTAGCCGTCGCGCAGCCACTGCGTGCGTGCCTCGGCCGGATCGATCTCCTCGAACCGCACCTGCGTACCGATGGCGGCGCCGATCGCGGCGACCTGCTCCGCCTGCGAGACCTTCGCCGGGCCGGTGACGGTGTGAGCGGCACCGACATGGTCGTCGGTCAGCAGCGCCGCGACCGCCACGTCGGCGACGTCGGCCTCGTGGACCACCGGGTAGCCGGCGCCGGCGTACGGCTCGCGCACCACCCGCTCGGTCCGGATCCGGTGGGCCCACCGCAGCGCGTTGACGGCAAGCAGCCCAGGCCGCACGTGGGTCCACTCGGCGCCGGTGGCCTCCACAAGCAGTTCCAGCCCGCGATGCGCTTCCCGCTCCTCGGTCAGATGCCGCCCGAGTACGCCGTCGCCGCCGGTTCCGGGTGGGAACCCGGCCGCCGCCGCAGAATGCACGACGAACCGGGTGACGCCGGTCTTCACCGCCTCGTTGAGGAAACCGTTGTCGGCCGCGCCGTAGACGAAGGGGTAAAGGTAAACGGACTGCGCGCCGTCCAACGCCGCTCGCCAGGTCTCGGGACGTTCGAAGTCTCCCTGGACCACCTCGACCCCGTGCGGCATCAGGCCCGTCTGGGGCCGGCGGGTCATCGCCCGCACCGTTCGTCCGGCCCGGACCAGCCGGGACACCACCTGGCGGCCCACGTTGCCGGTCGCCCCGGTTACTAGGATTGTCACGTTGCTCCTTCTCTAATACCTGGGATGGGCAATAGACCGCCGCCGCGAATCCACGGCCAATGGCGCGGCGGCGGTCGCCACGCTAGGTCAAAATTTCGAAGGCCGCACATCGTACATATGTGCGAGGCGCAGGAGTCGCCGGTCGGCCGACGGAGGATCTAGATTCCTTGACCGCCCTTACGGGACCGTCGGTGCGTGAAGGCGTAGACGACGGCTGCCAGGCCGATGACGGCGAGTGCGCCGGCGATGGCCGCGTAAACGGCCAGTCTGCGTTCGGCTGCGGCGATGTCGGCGGCTTGCTTCTCCAGCATCGCGGCGGTCGGATCCTGGTAGGGCATCGAGATGCCGGACAGATCCAGGAACGGCAGGCACGGCAGCATGCAGGAGGCGACGAGCAGGAGAACCCCGGCGGTGAGCGCCAGGCGGGCACGCGACATCGCGACAGGCTCTCACAGGGTCGTGCTCCGCGGATGGCCTGGTCAGTGGTGGCGAATTGAGGTCTTCCAGCCGGGTCGCACCTCGACGGCCGGATCGCCGCGGTCACGGCCCGGCCGTCGATCCGGTCGCCCAGCTCCGCGATCGACCGGCGGGCCAGTTCGTCGCGCTGCGCCAGGGGTACGCCGCGCTGGATGCCCTCCTTGACCGGCCCGTCCATCGGGTCGATCGCGATCCCGCCCGTCCGAAGCCGGCGAGGTCGACGGCGAGGGCCGACGTGCTCCTGCCCGGCTTGCGGGTTGTGCCCGTCGAGCCATGGGACGACGGTCCACGGCCACTGATAGCCCTCGCCCGGTCGGCCGACCGCGACCGGCACCGGCACGGGCGCCGGGAGGTGGGGGCGAGCCAGTGCAGCCAGGTCGCGTCGGTCGCCACCTGGTCGACCGCCCACGGCGCACGTGGCAGCCGCACGGTCAGGGAGTCACCCAGCCGGAACAGCGCGTTGTCGGTGCCGGTCAGCGGCTGCGGCACGATCGCAGGCTCGACCCGGGAAACGCGGCGCGCCCAGCCCGATGACGCATCGAGCTGGGCGCACCCCGGGAACTATGCGACGAAGCGGGAACGACGTCGGCGTCCGATGACGTAGCCGGCGCCGCCGAGGAGCAGAAGCGCCCCGCCGACACCGGCCACGGTCGCGGTGTCGGCACCGGTCACGGGCAGCCCGCCGCCCTCGCCGCCACCGGGCGCGCCGAGGCTGGCGGAGGGAGTGACGGGCGGTACGACCGTCGACGTGGCGCTGGGCGTCGCGGTCGGCGTGGTCGTGGGCTGAGACGGCGTCGGAGTCGCCGTCGGCTGGGACGCGCAGTCGAGCGCACGAGCCTCGTACAGGCCGTTGTTCAGGTAGGCGAGGTAGGCCTCGACGGACGGGTCGTCGAGCACCTTCTGCGCGGCGGCCCGCACGTTGGGGCCGGCGTCCGTCATCGTCTGGCCGATCGAGACGCGCAGAGCCGTCGCCCAGCGATCCGGCAGGTTCTTGAGGTATGCGCGAAGGTCGTCAGAGGTGTCCTTCAGCCGCTCCTCGATCTCGCTCGGCAGAACGGGCAGCGATTCGGCCTGTGCCTCGGCCAGCAGCCGGTACGCCAGCAGCCGAAGCTCGGAAACGGGGGCGCTGTCCAGGTCGATGGTGACAAGTTCGCGGAAGTCCTTGTACACCTTGCGTTCGACAGTCTGGCAGGACTCGTTGAGCCCGGGCGCTGCGGTTTGCGCCGCCGCCGCCGGCGCTGCCGGAATCAAAAAGGCCAGCGCCACCAGGGCACCGGCCGGAATCTTCCATTGCATGTGGACGTTCCTCCCCGTATAGATCAAAACATGGAGATGTTACCGGCGTCGGTCCGAAAAGCAAGGGGCATTGATTGCGCTAACGACGCAGTCGATCAACTACCTCTTTTATCGATGCCACCCGGTTTGCCAGCGGGCCCGCCGGCACGTCGACGAGGTCGAATCCCGCCTCCCGGTACGTCAGTTCGTGGACCCGCTCGAAGACGAGCGACTCCTCGAAGCTGATCCGACGCGCGGCTGTCGCCTCGACGAAGCCCTGATTCCGTACGAAGAAGACGGTCCGCTCCGTCGTCATGCGCTCGATCTCGTCGAGCAGCGCGGGTGGCGGCGTCAGCCCCAGATGGCGGCACAACGCGAGCGTGCAGACGGGTGAGCGGTCGTGGAACACCACGTCGCCGCCGAACAGTTCGGCTCGGCGCCGCCGCCTCCGCTGGAGATCCAGCACCCGCTCGGCGAAGTCCGGTTCCCGCCACGGCTCGGGCCGGCCGAGCGCCTGGTGCAGCGCGATCACGTCGGTCGCCGCCTCCTCCACGACGGGGTGGCCGTCGATCTCCAGGTGGCGCAGGATCGCGGTCTTACCGGAGCCGGGAGTGCCGGTGAGGATGTATCCGGGCATGGCGTCCTCCGATTGCGGGCAACCTCTTGATAGGCAAGCGGCTACTTGCCTATGGTGGATGATGTGGGCGATCTGTACCAGGCGCTGGCCGATCCCACCCGCCGCCTGATCCTCGACGAGCTGACCGAGCGCGACGGTCAGACCCTGTTCGAGATCTGCGGCCGGCTGGCCACGAAGCACCAGGTCGGTTCGTCCCGGCAGGCGATCTCCCAGCACCTCGACGTCCTGGAGGCCGCCGGCCTGATCGTCACGCGGCGGCAGGGCCGCTACAAGTTCCACCACCTCGACACCCGGCCGCTGCGGTCCATCACCGAGCGATGGCTCAGGTCCGACGCACCCACCCAGGAGAACCCATGAGAATCAACCTCACCAGCGTGTACGTCGACGACCAGGACAAGGCCCTGCGCTTCTACACCGAGGTGCTGGGCTTCGTGAAGAAGACCGATGTGCCGACCGGCGAGTACCGCTGGCTGACCGTGGTGTCACCGGACGCCCCGGACGGCGTGGAGTTGCTGCTGGAGCCCGACGCGCACCCGGCTGCCAAGGCGTTCAAGGAGGCGCTCGCGGCCGACGGGATCCCGCTGACGCAGTTCGCGGTGGACGACGTGGCCGCCGAGCACGACCGGCTGCGGGGCCTCGGCGTGCTGTTCACCCAGGAGCCGGTCGACATGGGCCCGGTGACCACAGCGGTGTTCGACGACACCTGCGGCAACCTGATCCAGATCGCACAGTACCGGTAGCACTCATCAACACGTTGACCGACGACGAGTGCGACCGGGTTGCGAGCCTCGCCGAGGTCGCGGAGCTGGCGAGAGGGCGTTGACTCCGCGCGGAACCGCTGGACACGATCGGTCACCCTGGCGGCATGACGGTGTGGCGGCGCCCGTACTCGCTGGACCTGACCACCTCCGGCTCCATGGTCGTGGCGGGGCTGGCGGTCGGCTTCGTCGTGCTCATCGTGTTCGGGATCCGCAGCGGCAGTTTCCTGGAACGGGAGGCGGTGGTCCTCGGAGTGTGGAACGTCGGCGTCCTCGCCGTCGCGGTCCGCCGCGCGATGCTCGGCGTCTGGGTGAGCCCCGTCGGCGTCCGCTCGCGCTCGCTGCTCCGCACGACCACAGTGCCGTGGGCCTCGGTCGTGGAGATCCACAGCGGTACGGCTTCGATAGCGGGCCTGGACATGGGACGCGACGCGATCGTCATCGAGCGGACCGACGGCGAGCCGGTGCAGACGCCGATCCAGTCCGGCGCCATCGTCCGGCCGTTCCGCCTGGAGCTGACCCGGCTGGTCACCTGGCCGGAGCACTACGACGATATCCTCGCGACCCTGCGGGAGTGCCACCGGAACGCCCGGCCCCCGGAGCAGCGCGCGCCGGTGAGCCCGGCGCCGGATCCGGTCCGCGCCGACCGTCCGGACCCGCCGGAGCAGATCCGGCGGCCCGCTCCGAGCGCCGCGCAGCGGCGTGACCTCCACGCGTTGACCAGGCAGTACGAGCGTGGAGTGCTGACCGACACCGAGTACGCGGCCGCCTTGGCGCGGCTACGCGGGGACGAGTAGGCGTCAGCCGAGCCGGTCGAGCAGTTCGCGGCTGCGGCTCACCACCAGCGCGGTGGCCTCGGCGTCGTACGAGGGCAGCGAACTGTCGGTGAACAGGTGCCGGTCGCCGGGGTAGACGTACAGCTCGCCGCGTTCGGGACCGACGATCGACACCAGCTCACGGGCGGCGTCCACGTCGCCTTCCAGCCCGAAGAACGGGTCCTGTTCCATGCCGTGCACCTGCACCGCCACCCCGTCGGGCCAGGGGCCGATCGCCCACTCGCCGGTCACCGGCAGGCAGGCCTCGTAGAGCAGGGCGGCCCGGGCGCCGGCCCGGGTCTGGGCGAGCCGCTGGGCGATGGCGGCACCCCAGGAGACGCCCGCGTAGACGAGGCCGGCGGGCAGGCCGGCGACGTACGCGTCGGCGCGCTGGTCGAGGACGTCGCCGCCGATCCGCTTGATCAGCGCGGCGCCGTCGGAGATGGTGGCCGGCCGTTCGCCGTCGAAGAAGTCGGGGACGTGGACGGTATGGCCGCCGGGCCGGAGGGAGTCGGCGAGCGCGCGGACGCCGTCCGTGAGCCCTTGAATGTGGTGGAAGAGCACGATCTCAGCCATCACTACAC
This sequence comes from Micromonospora sp. AB353, assembly GCF_049538395.1. Taxonomy (NCBI): domain Bacteria; kingdom Bacillati; phylum Actinomycetota; class Actinomycetes; order Micromonosporales; family Micromonosporaceae; genus Micromonospora; species Micromonospora sp. AB353. The sequence continues at coordinate 33,378 of NZ_JBMVFV010000010.1, forward strand.
TCCTGAGTTGTCAGACCAGAGTTGTCGAACGAACCAGAATCTTAGAACGGTCGAGAAATGTCGGTCAATGAGCGAATCCCGGACTACGACCTCGACGACCTGCTCGTGGTCACCGCTCCGGAGCAGTTGCGCGCGCTCGCCGACCCGCTGCGGAGCACGCTGCTCGAACTGCTCCTGGAGCGCGCCGCCACGGTGAACGAGATGGCCCGCGCCGTCGACCGGCCGAAGAGCAGCGTGGCGTACCACGTGAACCAACTGGTGGACGCCGGTCTGCTGCGCGTGGTGCGGACCCGCCGCGTACGGGCCATCGAGGAGCGGTTCTACGGGCGGGTGGCCCGCACCTACTACGTCGGCGCGCTCAGCCGGGCGGAGGACAAGCAGGTGGTGTCCCGGATCAACGGGCTCGCCGAGGCGGCAGCCGAAGCGGCGGCCGCACACGCCGCCGACGAACTGCGGTGCACGCTCGTGCACGCGCGCATCCCGATCGAGGACGTCCGCGAGTTCTGGGCGGAGGTGCAGGCGCTGGCCCGGCGGTTCGCGCAGATCCCCCGCGCCGGCGACCAGGTGTACGGCTTCGCCGCCGGCCTCTACCCCACCGACGCGCCCACGCTTCCCGACACGGACCCCGCCACCGACAGGCGCGACTGACGGCCCCACCACCCGACGGCAGGGTCTTGCCGGGGCGACCAACCCGGCAGGCTAGCGTCGGAAGCGTGAGCACCGGATCCCCGCGCGTCCTGCCGGCCGAGCGCGGCATCGACGAGGCAGCCGCCGTCCTGCGCGCCGGCGGGCTGGTCGCCTTCCCCACCGAGACGGTCTACGGGCTCGGCGCCAACGCGCTCGACGCCCGGGCCGCCGCGCGGATCTTCGAGGCGAAGGCCCGGCCCAGCTTCGACCCGCTGATCAGCCACCTGGCCGACGCCGCCGACCTGGCCGCGCTGGTGGGCGAGGTGCCCGCGGTGGTGGCCGAGCTGGCGAAGCGCTTCTGGCCCGGCCCGCTCACCCTGATCGTGGACCGGCCGGAGATCATCCCGCCGATCGTCACCTCCGGCCTGGACACGATGGCGGTACGCGTACCGGACGAGCCGTCGGCGCGGGCGCTGATCGCGGCGGCGGGCGTACCGGTGGCGGCGCCGAGCGCCAACCGCTTCGGCCAGCTCAGCCCCACCAGGGCCGAACACGTGGTGGCCGGGCTGGGTGGCGCGGTGGACGTGGTGCTCGACGGCGGGCCCACCCGGTGCGGCATCGAGTCGACGATCGTGGACGCGCGCGGTGAGCGGCCGGTGGTGCTGCGGCTGGGCGCGCTGCCGGTGGAGGCGATCATCGAGGCGGTCGGCCCGGTCGAGGTGCGCCAGGGCAGCTCCGGTCAGCCGGTCGCGCCCGGGACGCTCGCCGCGCACTACGCCCCGCGTACCCCCTTGCGGTTGGGCACGGCGGCCGAGCCCGGCGGCGGCCGGCGGGGATTCCTCGCCTTCCGGGAGCCACCGGCGGACGGCGACTGGGCCGCGGTGGAGGTGCTGTCGCCGGACGGCGACGTGACGGCGGCGGCGGCACGCCTGTTCGACGCGCTGCACCGGCTCGACGCAGCAGGGGTGACCGAGATCGTCGCCGAACCGGTGCCGGAGACCGGCGTGGGCCGCGCGATAAACGACAGGCTGCGCCGGGCCGCCGCCACCTGGCACTAGGAACCGGGCTGCGGCAGGCGGTCGACCAGCTTGGTCAGCGCGCCGTTGGCGAACGTCGCGCCGAGCGCCGAGCCGGTGGCGATGGTCCAGCCCACCGGGCCGAGCGGGGTGCAGCCGAAGAAGTGGCTGACACCAGGCGTCTGCACCACCGCCACGAGCACGCCCACCGACGCGGCGGTGGCGGCGAGCACGCTGAGGCTGGTGCCGCCGGCCAGCACGGTCTGCCCGAGCTGGGTGCCGATCAGCGAGGCGAGCGCGACGGTGCTGGCGCGTCGCTGGGTGCCGGTCCACCTGGCGATCGTCCAGCCGGCGGTCGCGCCCAGCGTGGTCGCCGCCGCGCGCAGCCCGATCTCCCGGGTCATGGTGACGCCGAGCGAGGAGTCCGGCCCTTCCCGCAGCAGGTGGTCGGCGCTGTCGTCGGCGGGCGGGCGGACCGCGATGGCGAGCGCCGGTGCCAGGTCGGTGAGCAGGTTGACCAGCAGGAGTTGCCGGCCGCCCAGGGCGGACCGGCCGGTCGCGGCGGCGCTGAGCACGCTGAACGCGATCTCACCGAGGTTGCCGCCGACCAGGATGCTGAGCGCGTGCCGGACGGACGACCACATGGCGCGTCCCTCGACCAGCGTGGCGATGATCGTCTCCAGCCGGTCGTCGGTGACCACCAGGTCGGCGGCGGCGCGGGCGGCGGGAGTGCCCCGCTGACCGAGCGCGATGCCGACGTCTGCCAGCCGGATCGCCGGCGCGTCGTTCGCGCCGTCTCCGGTCATCGCAACGGTGCGGTCCTGGCGCTGCAACGCCTGGATGATCCGCACCTTGTGGGCGGGCGTGCAGCGCGCCACCACGTCGGTGGCCATCAGACGCTCGGCGAGCGCGGCGTCGTCCAGCCGGTCCAGGTCGGTGGCGGTGACCACGCGCTGCCCGCCGTCGTCCGGGCTGATGGTCGCGGCGATCGCCTCGGCCGTGGCCGGATGGTCACCGGTGATCATGACGGTGTGCACGCCCGCGGCCCGGATCCGGGCCACCGCCGGCCGGGCGCTGTCCCGCACCCCGTCGGCGAGCGTCAGGAAACCCACGAAGACCAGCCCGTCCACCTGCTCGTCGCTGACCTGCTCGGTGGAGACCCGGCACTCGGCCACAGCGAGGATGCGGTGCCCGGCACCGGCCCGACCGGCCAGCATGGCCTGCACCTCCTCGCGTCCGCCCGCGTCCAACGGACGGTCACCCTCGGCGGTGCGCCGGGACGCGCAGCGTGGCAGCACCGACTCGGGGGCACCCTTCACGCTCAGCAGCAGCCCGCCGGTGCCACGGCCGACGGTGGCGCTGTAGCCCCGGGACGGCTCGAACGGCAGCCCGGCGGTGGCGGTCCACTCCGCCGCGCCGGTCCGCTCGGTCACCCCGGCGGCGTCCGCGCCGTGGCGTACCGCCCGGTCGGTCTGCTGCGGCAACTCGTCCGGGTCGGCGGCGGCCGGGGTGGCCCGCACGGCAGCGGCCAGCGTCGACCGGAGCGGCTCGTCCAGTTCGTCCAGCACGGCGTACCGGCCGTCACCGGTACCCACCCCCGCCAGCAGCAACTTCCCCTCGGTGAGCGTGCCGGTCTTGTCGAAGCAGAGCACGTCGACCCGGCCCAGCGCCTCGATGGTCCGGGGGTTGCGGACCAGGGCGCCGTGCTCGGCCAGCCGCCGCGCCGCCGCCAGCTGCGCGGCACTGACCAGGAACGGCAACCCCTCCGGCACCGACGCCACGGCCAGGTTCGCGGCGGTCGCCGCCGTCTCGGCAAGGGGTACGCCCCGAAGCAGCCCCGCCCCGGCGACAGCGATCGCCGAGGCGGCCGCCAGGGGTACGGCGCTGCTCGTCAGCCTGCCGAGCCGCGCCTCCACGCCACTGACCGGCGGGGCCTGCCGGGCCATCGCGAGGCTCCGCCCGGCCTCGGTCTCCGCACCGGTCGCCACCACGACGGCGGTTCCGTGCCCGGCGGCCACTGTGGTGCCCTCGAACAGCATCGAGTGCCGTTCGGCGACGGCCGCCGCGACCACCGGTTCCGGACTCTTCGCCACCGGCAGCGACTCGCCGGTCAACGACGACTCGTCGGCCTCCAACCCCTCGCTCGTCAGCACGCGGCAGTCGGCCGGTACGGCGTCCCCGGAGCTGACCGTGATCACGTCGCCGCGTACCAGCTCCTCGGCGGGCACCACCCGCTCGGTGCCGTCGCGCAGCACCCGGGCGGTGACCGCCGAGCGGGACAGCAGCTCGGCCAGGGAGCGTTCGGTGTTGCGCTGGTGCACGGCGCCGACCAGCGCGGACCCGCCCACCACACCGCCGACCAGTGCCGCGTCGACGAGCGAGCCGAACGCGGCGGAGAGCACCGCACCGGCGGCCAGCACCGGGGTGAGCGGGTTGGACAGCTCCTCCACGAACGCGCGGAGCAGCCCGGCCGGGCCGTGCTCGTCGCCGACCTCGACGCGCCGGCGGCGGGCCGCCTCCTCCTCGGCCAGCCCGGACGGGCCGGTGGCGAGCTGGTCCAGGACGGTCTGCGCCGGCATCAGGTGCCAGGCGGTGAGCGCGGGCGTCGGTGCGCCGGTCCGGTCCGGCAGCCGGTGCGCCCGGAACACGCCGTGCGCGAACGCGAGCGCCGCCGCGCCGTTCACCGCCGCCAGGGTCGGGCGGGGCAGCCGCCGCCGGTCGGCGGTGAACGCGGCGAGCGCGCCGAGCCCGCTGCCGGCCATCGAGATCCGGACGTTCTGCTCGGTCATCCGGCGGGCCACCCCGGCGGCGTCGACGAGCAGTGCGGGTACCCGCAGGTCGTCACCGACCAGCAGGTGCGCGCCCCACGGCGGCAGATCGTCCGGGCCGTACACGCCGAGGCCGCAGTCCGAGGCGGCCAGTGCCGACCGCTCACCGGAGACCACCATCACCACCGCGCCCTCGCGTTGCAGGTCGTGCACCGCGTCGGCGAGCCGGGCACCACCGGGTACGAGCAGGTCGGCGAAGTCGTACCGGCCGTCGTCCGCGCCGCCGACCACGAGCCGCAGGCCCGCCTGCCGGGCGGCCGACGCCAGCGCGTCCACACCCGGCGCGGGCTCCGGCTCGACCCGCAGGACGGCGGCGAGCCGGCCGTTCTCGGCGAGCCCGAGCAGCCGTCCACCGTCGGCGCGCAGCCGGGCGCTGTCCGGGGTGTCACCGGGATCGTCGGCGCCGAGGCGGTCCAGCGGGCCGATCCGCCAGCCGTCGGCGGCGCGTACCGCATCCGGCTCGGCCGGGTCGAACAACGCGAACGCCCGGGCGGCGACCTGCCCGGTGTCGGCGGCGGCCAGCGGCGCGAGGTCGGCCAGGACGCCCCGGTCCGAGCCGAGCACCGCCGCGTCGAGCACCACCGTGTCGATCCGGTCCAGCTCCCGCAGCACACTGCGGTCCATCGCGATCACGCCGCGCCGGGCGAGCATCCGGCCGAGTTGTGCGCCGTACCCCTCGCGACCGGAGCCGGGCGCCTTCGGCAGCGAGGACAGCGCCAGCGCGGCGGCGCGCTTCGGCCCCAGCACCGGCAGGGCCGCCGCCCCGGCGACCGCGCCGGCCGGGAGCACCCGCTTGGCGTACCGCTCGGGCTGCCCGTCGGGCACCGGGCAGGGCCGTTCGCCGTCGGGCACCCGGGCCACAGCCCGCTCCGGGTCACCGGTCAGGTGTGGTTCGGCCCGCCGCCACGCGGCCAGTTGCGCGGCGCCCTCGCCCCACTGCACCACGCGCTGCGCGCCGTCGAGCACGATGCCGGCCCAGCCGCCGGTGAGACCCTGCACCACGGCCTCGGCCAGCGGGAACAGCACCTCCGCGCGCGGGTCGGCGCGGATGCCCAGGCCGGCCAGCGCGTGCAGCTTCGGGTGCAGGTCGACGGCGCCGAGCAGCCCGGCCACCTCGGCCGGGATGGGGGTGAGCGGCAGGACCCGGGTAGCAGCGGAGATGCTCAACCCGAGCACATCGGACAGCAGCGCGCCGAACGTCCGGGCCGTACGCGGTCCGTCCTCGGGCGGCTGCGGCGGCTCGATCTCCGGGTCCGGCTCGTACGGGCAGGTCTGCTCCACGCGCGCCACAGTGGCGATCAGGTCGCGCAGCTTCGGCGCCGGATCCCCGGTCGCCACCACCACCCGGCCCGACGGCGCGTTCACCCGCGCCCAGGTCACGCCCGGCATCGACTCCAGCGCCGCCTCGACCTGGCGGGCCAGCCGGTCGCCGCCGTCCTGGCAGACGCCGTGCACCTCGATGTGGTGGCGGCCGTCCTGCGACCACACGCGGCGGCTGGTCAGCCCGGTGAGTCGGGCCAGCCGGGCCGCCGCCGTACCGACGCTGCCCGCCACCTCGCTGACCCGGGCTGGCACGGCGTCAGTGGGCAGGGCCGAACCGACGGTACGCACGACACGCGCGGCGGCCTCCGGTACGACAGTCGGAGACAGCAGGAGGCCGGCGAACCGTCCCAGCGCCATCTCGCCTCCCGGTCTCGTCCCGGCGGCCCGACTTCCCGGCGCGGAGTCCGTTATGCCACCCCGACGGCAGAAGTTTCCGGGCGTCACCCCGCTGTTCCCGGCCGGCGAGACGTGCGCCACAGTTGACCTCAACCGGGGGTGAGGTCCGAGGCTGAACGCCATGACCAGCACCACTGCCGTACCGGCTGACCCACCCGTCGACCTCTGGTCTCCGCGCCTGCGGGCGATGACGGTGGGCATTGTCGCCCTGGTGTCCCTGCTCGCGTTCGAGGCGCTGGCGGTGGGCACCGCCATGCCGACCGTGGCGCGCAGCCTCGACGGGCTCGGCCTGTACGCGCTGGCGTTCGGCGGCTCGTTCGCCTCCGGCGTGGTGGCGATGGTCGCCTCCGGCATCTGGTGCGACGCGCGTGGGCCGCGCCCGGCCCTGTGGCACGGGGTCGTCTGGTTCGTCGCCGGGCTGGTGGTGGCCGGTGCCGCGACGACGATGGAGGTGCTGGTCGTCGGGCGGGTGGTGCAGGGCTTCGGCTCCGGACTGGTCTCGGTGGCGCTCTACGTGGTCGTCGGTCAGGCGTACCCGGAGCAGTTGCGGCGCCGGATCTTCGCCGCGTTCGCCGCGGCCTGGGTGGTGCCGTCGCTGGTCGGCCCGGCGCTGGCCGGACTGATCGTGGAACATCTGGGCTGGCGGTGGGTGTTCCTCGCGGTGCCGGCGGTGGCGATCCCGGCGGCGCTGCTGGTCCGGCCGGGTCTGCGGGCGCTGACCGCCACCGTGGCGACCCGCCCGCCGGCGGGTGCCCTGGCCCGGATCGGCTGGGCCTGCGGGGCGGGGGCGAGCGCCGCACTGCTGCACTACGGGGGGCAGCAGCGCGGCGTGCTCGCCGCCGCCCTGATCGCCGGGGCGCTGGCCGGGCTGGTCGTCTGCGTGCCACACCTCCTGCCGGCCGGGTTCCTGCGCGCGGCGCGGGGACTGCCGACGGTGATCGGCCTGCGCGCGCTGGCGTCGGCGGCGTTCGTGGCCGCCGAGGTGGTGATCCCGCTGATGCTGTCCCGGGAGCGCGGCTTCTCGCCCACCGGCGCGGGCCTGGTGCTGACCGTCGGGGCGCTGTCCTGGTCGGTGGGCTCATGGATCCAGGGGCGGATCGGCTCACCCCGCTCGGCCGCGAGCCTGCCCCGGGCCGGGCTGGCCTGCATCACCATCGGTACGGCGGGCGTCGCGTCGGCGCTGGTGCCCGGCCTGCCGGTGCTGCCGGCGGTGTTCTCCTGGGCCGTGGCTGGGCTCGGCATGGGCCTGCTCTATCCGTCGCTGTCGGTGCTCACCCTGGAGCAGTCCGCCCCGGCCGAGCAGGGCCGTAACAGCTCCGCGCTGCAACTGGGCGACTCGCTCGCCGCCGCCACCGTGCTGGCGCTCACCGGCGCGGTCCTGGCCGCCGGCGCGTCCCCCGGCCCGGCCGGCTTCGCGACCACGCTGGCCGTGGCCGCCGCCTGCGGCCTGCTCGGCCTGGCGCTGGCCGGCCGCGTGGTGCCTCGCCCGGCAGGCTGAGACGTCGCCCGGCCTGGTGGCCGTTCACGCGCAGTGACGCTCGTGCCGGAGGCATCGCTCGACTGCGATATGACTCCTGGTCATAAACATGACTCTCAGGTATATCGCTCAACAGCCGTAGTCGACTGCGCGGGGCTCACACACTGTGATGGGGCAGCCCGGCAACGCGACATCGGTCACGACGACCCGGCGAACGGTCACGATCCCGGCCGCGCTGCCGTCCTGGATGCGGAACGAATGGGCAGGGCGTGGCTGGGAGGAGTGACGATGCGGGTGCTGGTGACCGGGGCGACCGGGCGGCTCGGACGGGTGGCGGTGCCCCGGCTGCGGGACGAGGGCTTCACGCTGCGTGCGATGAGCCGCGGGCCGCGTACCGGGGACGGGGTCGAGTGGGTGACCGCCGACCTGGCCACCGGCGCCGGGCTGGCGGAGGCGGTCGCCGGGGTGGACGCGGTGCTGCATCTGGCCTCGTCGCCGCAGCGGCGCACCCACGACATCGACGTGCTCGGCACCCGCCGGCTCGCGGTGGCCGCAGGTCACGCCGGGGTACGTCACCTGGTCTTCGTCTCGATCGTCGGCGTCGACCGGGTGCCGCTGGGCTACTACCGGCACAAGCTCGCGGCCGAGCAGGTGGTGGCCGCCGGGCCGGTGCCGTGGAGCGTACTGCGGGCGACCCAGTTCCCGGAGTTCCTGGAAGGGCTGCTGCGCGGCGCGAGCCGCCTCGGCCCGGTGATCGGGGACCGGGCGGTGCTCGCCCAGCCGGTCGACAGCGGTGAGGTGGCGGACCGGCTCGCGGTCCTGCTGCTGGCCGGGCCGTCGAACCGGGTGGAGGACTTCGGTGGACCGGAGGTGCTGCGCTTCGACGACGCGGCCCGCGCCTGGCTGGCGGCCCGGCGGGTACGCCGTCCGCTGCTGCCGGTCCGGATCCCGGGCCGGCTCGGGCGGGAGCTGCGGGCGGGTGGGCTCACCACGACCGCCACACCGACCGGCGTCCGGACCTGGGCCGACCACCTCGCTGACACGTACGGGGGAACCGGCGGAAGATGAGAAACGGTCGGGTCCGCTCGGGCCTACGGTGACCGCATGCTGGTCTTCGTCGCCACAGTGGTCCTGTACGTCTTCGGTTTCGTCTTCCTCTACGGCGTGATCCGGGTCGGCGTCCGGCACGGCATCGAGGACGCCGAGGCGAACCGTCCCGAGGTGCTCCGCCGCCGGCAGCTCACCACGACCGAGAGCCGGGACTTCGCGCAGGAGAACGCGTTCCTCACCAATCCCAACTGAAGGGCGGGGGCGGGGTCCGGCCGGTCGATCCGCCGGGCGGGTGCGAGGATCGCGGCATGATGGGGACGCTGAAGACGGAGCCGGCCCGGACCCGGCTCGACCTGCTGGCCCCGCCGGTCGCCGCGGCCCTGCGGGAGTGGCCGGCCGAGGCCCCGGTGGACGTGGACGACGTGCTGGTCGCCCCGATCGACGCCGACCTGGCTGACACCGCCGCGTTCTGCGAGGCATACGGGGTGGGGCTGGAGGAGTCGGCCAACTGCGTGGTGGTCGCCGGTAAGCGCGGCGGCGAGATCCGGTACGCGGCCTGTGTCGTGCTCGCCACCACCCGCGCCGACGTGAACGGTGTGGTCCGCAAGCTGCTCGACGTGCGCAAGGCGAGCTTCGCGCCGATGGCCGAGGCGGTCGAGTCCAGCGGCATGGAGTACGGCGGCATCACGCCGATCGGCCTGCCGGCGGACTGGCCGATCCTCGTCGACTCGCGGGTGATCGCCACGCCGCACGTCATCATCGGGTCGGGCGTACGGCACAGCAAGATCGCCCTGCCCGGGCCGGCGCTCGGCGCGCTGCCCGGGGCGAGGGTGGTGGAGGACCTGGCCCGGCCGGCCTAGGTCCTCATCCGCATCGATCTTGTTCCACGTGAAACATCAGGCTGCCGCTTCGCGCTGCGCCACCTCGCGCAGCGCGGCGAGCAGCGTCTCCGGCTCCTGGGCGCCGGTGACCGCGTACTTCCCGGCAAGCACGAACGTCGGCACGCTGGAGACGCCGAGCTGGTGCGCGGTGCTCAGGTCGGCGGCGACCTCCCGGCGGCCCAGGTTCGACTCGAGGTACTGCCGCGCCTCGGTCTCGTCCAGCCCGGCCTCGCCGGCCAGCGTGACGAGCGCGTCGATCGAGCCGACGTCGACGCCGTCGTGGAAGTGCGCCCGGTAGAGCCGCTCGACCATCTCGGCGGAACGCCCGTGCTCGGTGGCGAAGCGCACCAGGCGGTGCGCGTCGAACGTGTTCGCGGCCACCGCCCGGTCGAACCGCAGCTCGAGGCCCGCACCCGCGGCGACGCCGGTGACGTGCGCGGCCATGCCCTCGGCCTTGTCCCGCCCGCCGAACTTGTCGCCGAGCGCCTCCAGCAGCGGCTTCGGCTCGGTGACCGGCGTCGGGTCCAGCTGGAACGGCCGGAACCGGACGTTCACCTCGCCGTCGTACGACTCCAGAGCCTGTTCCAGCCGGCGCTTGCCGATCCAGCACCAGGGGCAGACCACGTCGGCGTAGATCTCGATGTCCATGACCAGCGACAACCCGCAGGTCAGGAGATCTGTTCCCGGACCTGACGCTTGAGCCGGGCCAGGATGGCGGTGCCGCCGCGTACGCGCAGCGGGCTGATCGCCTGCGCCAGGCCCATCCGCTGGTAGAGGTCGTCCGGTACGGCCAGCACCTCCTCGGCGCTCGCCCCGGCCAGCCCTTCGGCGAGGATGCCGGCGAACGCCCTGGTGGTGGGCGCCTCCGGCGGGCAGTCGAAGACGGTGCTCACGGTCTTGTCCGCGTTCACCTCGGCGCGTAGGAAGAACGCGGTCTGGCACTCGGGGACCTGCTCCAGCTCCTCCCGGTTCACGCCCTCGGGCAGAGGCGGGATCACGTCGGCGAACTCCAGCAGCATCTCCAGGACGACGTCGCGGGGCGCGGCGGCGAACTCGTCGACGATCTCGGCCAGCTTGGTCGGCATCTCGGGCATGGGTCGAGGCTATCCGCCGCCGAGCGTCGCCACCCGGCGGTGCCGGGCGGGGCCCCGCGTCACCCCAGCGGGGCCCGCCCCTCACACGTTCGGTGCGGCCTCGCTGATGTCGCTTAGTGCCGACTGGGGGTCGAGCTGCATGGCGAGGTCACCGAGGGAGACGATGCCGACGAGCTTGCGCTCGTTGTCGCACACGAGCACCCGGCGGATGTTGCGTTCGCGCATCAGCGACGCCGCCTCGTTCGCCGTGCAGTTCTGCTCGATCATCACCACCTCGCGGGTGATGATCGAGCCGATCGTGGTGGTGCCGGGGTCGGCGCGTTCGGCCACCGCACGGACCACGATGTCGCGGTCGGTCAGCATGCCGGCGAGCGTGGCGCCGTCGGTCACCACCACGTCGCCGATGTCCGACTCCTTCATCACCCGGGCCGCCTCGTCCAACGGGGTCTCCGCCGGGAGGTAGACCACCTGTCTGGTCATGACGTCACTGACGCGGAACATGAGAGCCTCCGAACGCTTCGGTCGATCCGTCTGCGGTACCCGGTGGCGCGATCGCTACACCCCGTCGCGGCGCGTCGCGCCCACCTCGTCGCGCAGGCGCTCCACGATGGCCTCCACCGGCAGTTCGGTGCGCTCGCCGGTGGCCCGGTCGCGCAGTTCCACGTACCCGTCGGCCAGGCGGCGGCCGACCACGACGGCGCGCGGGATGCCGATCAGCTCGGCGTCGGTGAACTTCACCCCGGCGGACACGTGCGTGCGGTCGTCGACAAGCACCCGCAGACCGGCGGCGGCGAGGCGCCCGCCGAGGTCGAGCGCCGCGTCGAGCTGCGGTCCCTTCCCGGCGGCGATCAGGTGTACGTCGCACGGCGCGACAGCCGCCGGCCAGACCAGCCCTCTGTCGTCGTGGTGCTGCTCGGCCACTGCGGCGACCGCCCGGGACACGCCGATGCCGTAGCAGCCCATCGTGGGCCGGACCGGCTTGCCCTCGGGGCCGAGCACGTCGACCGCGAACGCGTCGGTGTACCGGCGTCCGAGCTGGAAGATGTGCCCGACCTCGATGCCCCGCCGGATGGTCAGCTCGCCGTCGGCGCAGGCCGGGCAGGGATCCCCGGGCCGCACCTCGGCGGCCTCGATCGTGCCGTCCGGTACGAAGTCGCGCCCGCACACCACGTCGGTGGCGTGCCGGCCCGGCTCGTTCGCGCCGGTCAGCCATGTGGTGCCGGGCACCACGCGGGGGTCGACCAGGTAGCGGATGCCGTGCTTGGCGAGGATCTGCGGCCCGATGTAGCCGCGGACCAGCTCGGGGTGGGCGTCCCAGTCCTCGAAGACCGCCACCGTGGCCGGGGCGAGCACCGCCTCGACCCGCTTGAGGTCCACCTCGCGGTCGCCGGGCAGGCCGATCACCAGCGGTTCGCCCTGTTCGGCGCCGGGCCGGCGGACGGTGAGGACGACGTTCTTCAACGTGTCGGCGGCGGTCCAGCCGGTGCGCCCGCCCAGCTTGCGGGCCTCGGCCAGCTCGACCAGGGCGGCGATGGTCGGCGTCTCGGGGGTGTCGTGCACCTCGGCGGGCGGATGCGCGTCCGGGTCACCGGCGGCCGGGGCGCGTGTGACCACCGCCTCGGTGTTCGCCGCGTAGTCGCAGGCGGTGCAGCCGACGAACGTGTCCTCGCCGACCGGCGTGGCGGCCAGGAACTCCTCCGACGCGGACCCACCCATCGCGCCGGACATCGCGTGGACGGTGGTGAAGTCCAGGCCGAGCCGGGTGAAGACGCGTTCGTAGGCGGCCCGGTGCCTGTCGTACGCCGCCTGGAGCCCGGCCTCGTCCAGGTCGAACGAGTAGGCGTCCTTCATCAGGAACTCGCGCCCGCGCAGCAGACCGGCCCGGGGGCGGGCCTCGTCGCGGAACTTGGTCTGGATCTGGAACAGCGTCACCGGGAAGTCCCGGTACGAGGTGAACAGGTCCTTCACCAGCAGCGCGGCCAACTCCTCGTGGGTCGGCGCGAGCAGGTGGTCGGCGCCCTTGCGGTCGGCGAGCGTGAAGATGTCGTCCCCGTACTCGGTCCACCGCCCGCTGGTGCGGTACGGCTCGGCCGGGAGCAGCGCCGGGAAGTGCACCTCCTGGTCACCGATCGCGGTCATCTCGTCCCGCACGATCGCGGTGATCCGGTCCAGCACGAGCTTGCCCAGCGGCAGCCACGTGTAGCCGCCCGGCGCGGCCCGGCGGACGTATCCGGCGCGCAGCAGCAGCCGGTGGCTCGGCACCTCCGCGTCCGCCGGGTCCTCGCGCAGGGTCCGGAGCAGCAGGGTCGACATGCGCAGCAGCATTGGCGCAGCCTATGGCGCGAGCGGAGGGCCGGGCGACCCCTTTCGGTGTCCGCGCGGACGGGCCGGTAAGTGTCGCGGGTGCCGGGTAGGAATGCGGCATGGCTGAGCGACCGCTGATGAAGCTGACGACAACGGTGCTGGACGCGCCGTCCGCAGAGGACCTGGCCGCGTTCTACGAGCGGCTGCTCGGCTGGACCCGGCGCGAGAAGGAGGCCGATTGGGTCCTCCTCGCCCCGCCGGTGGGCGGCCACTGGCTGGCGTTCCAGGACGAGCCGGCCTACGTGCGGCCGGTGTGGCCGGCCGGTCCCGGCGACCAGCAGATGTCTGTCCACCTGGACATCAAGGTCGACGACCTGGAGGCAGCCGTGGCGTACGCGGTGTCCGTGGGCGCGACGTTGCCCGACTTCCAGCCGCAGGACGACGTCCGGGTGCTCCTCGACCCGGACGGTCACCCGTTCTGCTTCTACCTCTCATGACGGGCGACGCCACCGCGTCGGCGCGGGCGACCAGCCAGTACGCGACGACGACCGGCAACCTGACCGCTCGCATGGCGCTGCACGCGTACGGCACCAATCCGCAGAGCTGGTTCGCCTGGCTGGGCGAGCGGCTGCCACTGGCCGGGGACGTGCTGGAGGTCGGGGCCGGCACGGGCGAGCTGTGGCAGCGGGTGAGTCATCGCGGCCGGCTCACAGTCACCGACTTCTCGCCCGCCATGTGCGCGCGGCTACACGAGGTGCCCGACGCCGGGGTGCTGCGCTGTGACGCCACGCACCTGCCGTTCCGTGCCGGTGCCGTTGACGCGCTGATCGCCAACAGCATGCTCTACCACCTGGACGACCCGGACGCCGCGCTGCGCGAGTTCGCCCGGGTGCTGCGCCCCGGCGGCCGACTCGCCGTCGCCGTGAACGGCCGCGACCACATGGCCGAGCTGAACGCGCTCGGCCCGGCGATCGGGTGTCCCGACCTGGCCGTCCGGTTCCACGACAAGAACGACGTCACCGCCGAGGCGACACCCGCACGGATCGCCGCCCACTTCGACGACGTGACGGTCGAGCGTTACCCGGACGAGCTGGTGGTGCCCGCCGCCGAGCCGATCCTTGCGTACGTCGCCAGCATGATCGGGCCGCTCACCGCCGCACAGGAGGCGGCGGCCCGCGCCGCGATCGAGGCCCGCCTCGACGCTGAGGGCGCCTTCCGGGTACGCAAGCACACGGTGCTGATCAGCGCGACGCGCGGCTCCCGCTGACCCGGACGAAGGCCCGCCAGGCGTCGGGTGTGAAGGTGAGCACCGGCCCGGCCGGGTCCTTGCTGTCCCGCACCCCGACCACAGCGGCCAGGTTGTCCGCCACCTCGACACAGTCGCCCTGGGTGCCGCTGCGTGTGGACTTCCGCCAAATCGCTCCAGTCAGCTCCACGAGGTCATCACGTCCTTCATCAGCTCGACCGACTGCCGGCGCGGTAGTGCCTCGCTGCGGACACTCTCCCATCTGGACAGCAGGATAGCCACGTCCTCGTCCTTGTCGACCACGACGCCGCCGAGTTGGTTCTCCAGGTGACCGACCCAGCCGCCGTCTGTGCCCCGGGCCAGCGCGAACGGTCCGACCAGGCCGACGTGCACGGTGACCGAGGTCGGCACGATGTGGATGTCGACGTGCGGGCGCTCGGCGCACTCGACGAGGTGCGCGATCTGCTCGGCCATGAGTCCGCGGTAGCCCTCGTCGGCGCGGCGTAGAACGGACTCCTCGATGACGGCAATGTACTTCGGGCGGCCCGGGTCGGAGAGGATCGACTGCCGGTCCAGCCGCACTCCGAGGCGTCGTTCCACCTCGTCATCGGTGATCAGGTCATCCGTGCGGATCATTGCGCGGGCGTAGTTCTCGGTCTGGAGCAGTCCGGGAACCAGGGTCGGTTGGTAGGTGCGCAACTGCTGCGCCTGGCGTTCGGCGTCGAGCCAGGGGCGGAACCAGCTCGGCTGGCCGTCGCGCTCGGCGAGCTTGAGCAGCGACATCAACAGTCCGCCGGTGCCGAGCACCTCGTCGGCCCGGGCGAGGAAGAACCTGTCGAGCGGCCGGTGGCCCAGCTCGACCGCCGACACCTGGGAGCCGGAGAAGTGCACGAGCCTCCCGAACTCCTCCTGGCTCAGTTCGGCCCGCACCCGCAGCCGCCGCAGTTGCGCGCGGATCAGCTCGGCGGTCGGCTCGTTCTCCACATGCCCTCCTCAGATTGCGGCCGGTCTCCCGGCCTCTCCCCGGACCGGCAGCGAGGACTTCCGAGCGTAGTGGCGCGATCAGCAGACTGTCACGCATGAACCTTCCCGTACCGCGGCTCGGGCCGTACCCCGATCGGCCCCGCCCCTACCCGCCGGACCACCCGGCCCACCTGCCGATCCGGCCGCTCTGGCTGTGCCGCGCCTGCGGCGCGCCGTGGCCCTGTGCGCAGGCGCGCCTACTGCTCAAGGTCGAGTACGCGGACCACCCCGTCGACCTGGCCGTCTACCTGTCCGGGCTCTACCACGAGGCCACCCACGACCTGTTCCGCCTCAACCCGCAGGACGGGCCGACCCCGCGCGAGCTGTTCGAGCGGTTCGTCGGCTGGGGCCCGTACCGGCGCGGCATCACCGATACGATGCCCGCGACATGACTGCGCCCGGGGACTTCGACCTGACGATGGACGAGTTGCGCGAGGTGGCGCGGTACGCGGTCCGCCACGCGGAGGACGTCCTCCCGGTCTACGAGCGGGCGGTCCCCGATGACCCGCGTCCCCGCGCGGCTGTCGACGCGGCGTGGACGTTCGCGCGCGGCGCCGCCCGGACGAGACTCCAGCGGGTCACGTCCCTCGACGCGCACCGGGCCGCCCGGTCCGCGCCCACCGAGGCCGCCCGCCTGGCCGCCCGGGCCGCCGGTGACGCCGCGGCGGCCGCGTACCTGCACCCGATCGCGAAGGCCACCCAGGTCGGCCACATCCTGCGGGCCGCCGCCAACGCCGCGCGCGTCGCCGAACTGGAGGCCGGCGGAGACGAAGCCGTGGGCACGGCGGTGCTGGACGGGTACCGGCGACTCGCCACTCCCGTACTGGTCGACGTGCTGCGCCGCTATCCGCCGCTGACCGGCGGTGGCAGCCGGGTCGCCCGGCTGATGAGCACACTGGACCGCGACCTGCGCCAGGGCACCTCCGGGCCGGAGGCCGCATCGTGATCCTGCCGAAGGTCCGCGATCCCCGGTTCACCACGATCCGCCGGGGCGGCACGCTCACCGACGAGCACCACCACCTCCTGGCGCTCTGGGCCGCCACCTGCGCGGAGCACGTCCTCGGCCTGTTCGAGGCGGTCCGGCCGGACGACAGCCGCCCACGCGACGCGATCGAGCACGCCCGCGCCTGGGTGCGGGGCGAGGTCAGGATGATGGAGGCGCGTGCGGCCGGCGGGCACGCCATGGGCGCGGCCCGGGATCTGCGCGGCGCGGCACGCAACGCCGCGTACGCCGCCGGTCAGGCCGCCGTCGTGGCCCACGTCGCCGCCCACGAACTCGGTGCCGCCGCGTACGCGATCAAGGCGGTGCGCGCGGCGGCGCCCGCCGGTCTCGCCGAGGCGGCCGGGCGGGACGAGTGCCGGTGGCAGCGCGACCAGCTCCCGGCCGAGATCCGCGAGCTGGTCCTGGACGACCAGCGACTGCGCAACGACATCTGCTGGTCGGTATTCGACTGCTGACGCCGCTGTACTGTCAGCGCAGCACGGTGATCGCCGCGTCCGCCGTGACCTGCTTCCACGGCACCAGCACCACAGTGCCGTCGCGTTCCAGCACCTTCGCGTCGCTGCCCTCGGTGCCGGCCGACAGCGGTGCCTCGGCCACCACTGTGACCTCGCCGGTGGCCGGGTCGATCCGGACCAGCCGCGGGGCGAGGTCACGCCGGTCGCCCACCTCCCACGCCAGCACGCCCTGCTCGTCGAGGCGGACGAGTTCCACCTCGCTGTCGGTGTGACCGGACGACACCCAGCGCCGCTTCCCGGTGGCCAGGTCGATCGCCACCACCTGATTGGCCTGGCGCATCTTGCCGCCCACCGGAGCGGCCTCGGTCGGCAGGTAGAGCGTGTCCGCGTCGGCCAGGTACGGCCGGATCCCCGGCCCGCTGACCGTGTTGGAACGGTTGACCGGCAGGTCGCTGAACCGCGTACCGTCCACGGGGTTGCCGAACGTGGCGCGCGCCTTGCCGGCGGCGTCGCGCGCGACGAACGTCTCGGTGTTCAGACCGGGCCGGCCGACCAGCGGGTCGACGCTCAGCACCCCGTCGCTCTGCTGCGCGGCAGGCAGTTGCTGCTGCCAGCGCGCCTTGCCGGTGGCCGGGTCCAGGCCGAGCAGCGCGCCCCGGTCGCCGTCGCAGAGCGCGGTCACCACGGCCTGGTCCCCGGCGGCCTGCGCATCGGTCAGGCGGCAGTCGCGGCCGGGCAGCAGCCGGTCGGCGTCGGTCTGCCACAGCCGCTTGCCGTCGGCCAGCGCGTAGCCGAGCACGTTCTCGCCACTGCGGACGACCACCTGGCCGGCGGCCACCGACAGGTCCGGGGCGACGATCTCGGACCGGCCCGTCCGGCGTTCGACGGGGAACGTCGCCCGCCACGTCTGCGTGCCGGCGGCAGCGTCGAACCCGACGAGCGTGTCGCACGAGTCGGCGGAACCGAGCGCCACCACGCCCCGCCCCTCGGCCAGCGTCTGCGCGGCCGCGCACAGCGAGGTCGCCTGCGGCGCGGGCACGCCCCACGCCTGCGCACCGTCGTCGAGCCGGTAGGCGATGACGCCGTCCGGCTGGGCCCGCACCACCGCGTCGCCGATCAGCCAGGCGCCGAACATGTCCTGCCCGTCGTACGTCTTCAGCCCGTTGCGCTGGAGTTCCGGGAAGTCGAGCACCCACGCGGTACGCAGCTTCTTCCCGTCGTCACCGCCGCCGACCAGCCGGGACACGCCGTAGGCGGTGCCGGCCGCGACCGCGAGCACCGCCACCAGGCCACCGGCGACCAGCAACGCCACGCGTCCGCGCCGCTTCGGCGCCGCCGGCGGCGCACCGACTGGACCCGGCCGGCCCGCCGGTGGGTACGCGGGCGGCGGCTGCTGGTGCTGATGCTGGTACGTCATCGGTCGTCTCCGTTCCCGTCAGCGCGCCTGCGCGCGGACGTAGTCGGCCCAGCCGGCCTGGAACTCGTCGAGCGACACGCCCAGCACGTCCCGGGCGGCGCGGTCGGTCGGGGTGCCCGCGTAGACGGCCTCGACGAAGCGGAACAGCTTCGGCTCACCGTGCTTCTCGGCGAGGTGGTTCATCGCGGTGTGCCCGAGCCAGTAGTGGAAGCTCAGCCGGCCGGGATCGTCCCAGTCGCCGTTGCCGGGCAGCGTGCCGTTCCACCCGTCGCGGACCAGCTTCCGGGCCTGCGCGGTGCGTTCGCTGGCACCGAGCGGGCGGCCGTGGAAGGCGACGTACTCGGCGAAGCCCTCGACCACCCACTCGTCGAGCTTGCTGAACTCGTCCACGGCGGCCAGGTCGGTGCGGGGCGTCATCATCGAGTGCGCGATCTCGTGCCGCAACACCATGCGGGCGTCGTTGTCCCCGCCGGAGCGGGTGAAGTAACTGTCGCTGGTGTCCACCACGATGCGGGTGCCGCCGATCGTGGCCGTGCCGTCCGTTCGCTCGGCCGCGACCATGCCCAGCGAGAAGCCCGCCTCGGTGGCCTTCTCGGTGCCGATCCGGTAGAGCGAGGTCATCTCGTCCTTGCCGACGGCGAGCGTGACGACGAACTTGTCCGACACCGGGCCGGGCGGCGCGTTGGCCCGCCACACGGCCAGGTTGCTCGTCACCGACCTGTCGACGGCCGGGGCGTACCGCCTCGCCAGGTCGGCCCGCGCCGCGTCGGTGATGATCAGGGCGTACGGGGTCCGCTCGACGTGGATGTCCCGCCACTTGTCCCACGGCCCGGGGTAGTAGACGGTCTTCGAGCCGCCGCTGCCGGCGGCCGGCGCGCCGGTCACAGCGGTGACCCGGATCGGCGCGTCCCGGCCGGCGCGGACGATCGTCCAGCGGTACCACTCGGCGACCGGGGCCCGGTCGAAGCCGTCCAACTGGTGCACGAAGGAGACGTCGAGCTGGAACGTGACGCCCTGCCCGAAGGCGTCGCCGGCGCGGCCCTGCCGCTCGACCGTCTCGTAGCGGGCCACCGACAGCGGCAGCTTCGCCAGGTTGCGGAACAGCTGGGTCTGCCCGGTGATCAGCTCCTTGCGGGCCGGGTCGAACGCGGCCAGGTAGCCGTCCAGGTCCTTGGCCGCGAGCGCCTTGCTGTGCCGGTCGAGCAGTGCGGTCAGCTCGGCGTTCGTGACGGTGACGCCGTTCGCGCCGGCTGCCGCCTTCGGTGCCGGGCCGTCCTCGTCGTCGCCGCGCAGGCCCAGCCCGACGCCGACCGCCGTGCCGGCGCAGACCGCCAGCGCGAGCGCCCCCGCCGCGAGCCCGATCCAGAGGCCACGGCGGGACTTCGGCGCCGGGGGCGACGGCGGCGACGGCACCGGCTGCGCGGGCGGCTGCGCCGCGCCGTACCGGGGGTCGGCATTGCCGGGCGTTGGCCAGCCTGCCGGCGGTGGGTGCCCCTGCGTCATGTGGTTCCTCGCTCGTGCCGTCTGCGGGACCGGCCGGACGGTTCACCCGGCCGGATGACGGCAGACATCATCCCCGGTCCGGGCGACGGATTCTGCCCCGCCGGTCGTGTCCGACGGATTTGTCCCCTCGGGTGGCTGTCGTGAACAGGACGTCGAGACATCCGCCACGTCCGGGGTTCAGGGCCAGCGGGACCGGTCCGCGCGGTGACAGACTGTGCGACGCACTTCTGCCGGGACGTCTGAGGGAGGCGCCGTGCGCTGGCGCAGCTACGTGGCGGTGGGCGACAGCTTCACCGAGGGCATGGACGACGCGTATCCGGACGGCAGCTACCGGGGCTGGGCCGATCTGGTCGCCACCCGTCTCGCCGTCGAGGCCGGGCCGGACTTCGGCTACGCCAACCTGGCGATCCGGGGCCGGCTGTTCCCCAACGTGGTGGCCGAGCAGGTGCCGTCCGCGCTGGCCATGAAGCCCGACCTGATCAGCTTCGCGGCCGGTGGCAACGACGTGCTGCGCCGCAGCTTCGACCCGGACACGTTCGTCCCCCGCTTCGACTCGGTCGTGCAACGGCTGCGGTCCGGCGGCAGCGACGTGGTGCTGTTCCGGTTCGCCGACGTGATGGCCCGGCTGCCCGGCCAGCGCCTGGTGGCACCCCGGGTCGCGCTGCTCAACCGGGCGGTCGGCGAGGTGGCCGGGCGGCACGGCGCGATCCTGGTCGACCTGTACGCCGACGACACCTACCTCAACCCGCTGCTCTGGAGCACCGACCGGCTGCACCTGTCGGCCGCCGGGCACCGCCGGGTCGCCGCCCAGGTGCTCACCGCGCTCGGCGTCGGCTGCGACGAGGAGTGGCTGATGGTCCCGCCGCACCCGGCGCCCAGCCCGTGGCTCGCCGCGCGCGCCGCCGACCTGCGCTGGGCCGGCCGGCACCTGGCACCGTGGATCAAGCGCCGGCTGACCGGGCGGTCCTCCGGCGACTTCATCACCGCCAAGCGGCCGGTGCTCGGGCCGGTCGACGCCGACTGAGCGTGCGTACCGTCCACGCCGCCGACCTGCTGCGGTTGACACCAGACGACCCACCCCGCGCCGGGCTCGCCGTCGTGGTCGCCGGTGACCGGGTCGAGGCGATCGTGCCCACGGCCGAGCTGTCCGGCGCGTACCCCGGGGTGCGGGTGCGGCGGTGGGCCGGCACGCTCGGGCCGGCGCTCGTGCACGACGGACCGCTGCCGCCGGCGCCCACGCCCCGCGAGCGGGTGCACGCGCTGTTCCGGCTCGGCGTGGCCGCCGTGCTCGACGAGCACGTCACCGACCCGGCGCTGCGCTCCGCCGCGGCCCGCAACGAGGTGACGGTGCTGCCCGCCGCCCGGCCGCCCGCGCTCGTGACCGGCGGGCGCGCCGACCTCGCCGTGTTCGACGCGGACGGCTCCTGCCTGGCGACTGTGGTCGCCGGCCGCCTGGTGCACCGCCGCGCCTGACCGGCACCGTGCTCCGCGGATCCGGCGTACCTTGGGGATCATGCCTGTGCCGAGCGATCCGCATCCCCGCCTCCAGTCGTACGCCGACCCGCAGCGCCTGGTCACCACCGAGTGGCTGGCCGAGCACCTGGGCGACGAAGGGCTCGTGGTGGTCGAGTCCGACGAGGACGTGCTCCTCTACGACACCGGCCACATCCCCGGCGCCGTCAAGGTCGACTGGCACACCGAACTCAACGACCAGGTCACCCGCGACTACCTGGACGCCGCGAGCTTCGCCGAGCTGTGCGCCGCGAAGGGCATCGGGCGGGACGACACAGTCGTCTTCTACGGCGACAACTTCAACTGGTGGGCCGCGTACGCCCTCTGGGTCTTCTCCCTCTTCGGTCACCAGGACGTGCGGCTGCTCGACGGCGGCCGGCAGAAGTGGATCGCCGAGGGACGCGAGCTGACCCGGGACAAGGTGAGCCGGCCCCGCGCCTCGTATCCGGTGCCGGAGCGCAACGACGCGCCGATCCGGGCGTACCGGGAGCAGGTCATGGCGCACGTGGCGGCCGGTCGGCCGCTGGTGGACGTGCGGTCGCCCGGCGAGTACACCGGCGAGATGCTGCACATGCCGGACTACCCGCAGGAGGGCGCGCTGCGCGGCGGGCACATCCCGGGCGCGGTGAGCAAGCCGTGGAAGTCCGCCGCGAACGACGACGGCACGTTCAGGTCCGCCGACGAGCTGCGCGCCGTCTACGCCGACCAGCTCGGGTTGAGTCCGTCCGACGACGTGGTGGCGTACTGCCGGATCGGTGAGCGGTCCAGCCACACCTGGTTCGTGCTGCACCACCTGCTCGGGTTCCCGCAGGTGCGCAACTACGACGGCTCGTGGACCGAGTGGGGCAACCTGGTCCGGGCCCCCGTCGTGAAGGGCGACCAGCCCGGCGGCCTGACCCGCTGAGCGTCCCGGCCGGTCCCGCCGTCACCACGACGGGACCGGCCGCGTTCCAGGCTGGTCAGCGGGCGGCTATCGACAGCCGGCCGGGGACGTCGCTCGCCACCCAGTCGACGGTGCCGGTCTCCGGCCGCCACCGGGCCAGCCCGGCGTCGTAGCGGAACAGCAGGTCGCCGTCGGCGGTCCAGCCGTACACCTCGCAGCACCCCTTGGCCCGGTCCTCGCGCCCGAGGTCGAGCAGGCGGGTCACCGCCCCGGTACGGGCGTCCAGCACCGCCACACCCTCCGCGCCGCTCATCGTGCCGGCGGCACCCGCGGTGGTGGTCCACCCGGCCTGGCCGATCCGGTCGCCGCGCTGCCAGCCCCGCCCGTAGACCTCGTTCAGCTGGTAACCAGGGGGAAGCTCCCCGGTGGTCACCGGCCGTCGCTCCGGCGCGCCACCGGAGGCGGGGAACCGGCGTACGGCCAGGCCGCCGTCCCCGGACCAGCCGCCCACAGTGAACAGGTCACCGGACCGGGCCGGTTCGGGCACGACGAGCGTCCACGGGTCGACCGGGAGCTTCCGCGCCGACCCTGTGCGCCGGTCCAGCTCGTACGTGGTGTCGTTGTCCCCGACCAGCAGCCGGTCCCCGGCCCAGACCACGTGTTCCAGGTAGCCGGTGAGCGGATAGCGGCGGACCGCGCCGTCGGTCAGGCCGACCACGACGACCTCACCGGTCTGCGCGAACGCGGCGGTCCGGCCGTCCGGCGACAGGCTGCCCGGCTTGAGCGGAGTGGCCTCGTTGCCCTCGGCGTCGCGGGTGGGCGCGAGCGTCACCACGTCGAGTTCGCGGACCATACCGTCGTCACCCAGAACCCGGACCGGGCCGGCGTCGCCGGTCTCCGGGTCGACCGGCTGGTACAGCGCCAGCGCCCGGCTCACCGGCCGGTCGGAGAGGCGGTAGGCCACCCGGTCGCCGAGCCGGCCCAGCGGGTCGCCCGCCTCGCCGAGCCGGTCCGGGGGCCGCTGCACCACAGGCGCGCTCGGCACTGCCGTCACCGTCGGGCTCGGCGGTGCCGCCGGTGGCGGGCCGGAGCGGTGCAGGAGCGCTGTCGTACCGCCGCCGAGCAGGACCACGGCGACGGCTGCGGCGCCGGCGGCCCGGCGGGCGCGGCGGACCCGTCCGGCCCGCTCCCATCCGGCCCCGGCGGGCCGGGTCGGCCGGATCTCCTCGGCGGCCCGGGTCAGCAGCCGGGTCAGCTCGGGTTCGCTCACGGGTTCGCCTCCATCCCGGTCACCAGGCCGTCTCCGGACGTGCCGGGGGCGGGTACGACGTCGCGCAGCTTGCGCAGCGCGTCGTGGCACTGGCTCTTGACGGTGCCGACGGTGACGCCGAGCGCCTCGGCGGTGGCGACCTCGGTCAGGTCCTCGAAGTAGCGCAGCACCACCACGGCCCGCTGGCGGGGCGGCAGCCGGTCCAGCGCCGCGCGCACGGTGAGCCGCAGCGCGGCGTCGGTGTCACTGCCCGGCCGGTCGGGTGGGTACGCGCTGAGCCACTCGCGTCGCCGCCGTCGCCACCAGGAGACGGCGTCGCGGTAGAGGATGGCGCGCACGTAGGCGGCCGGGTCGCCGTCGCGCACCGACGACCAGCGCAGCGCCAGCTTGAGCAGCGCGTCCTGGAGCAGGTCCTCGGCCTGGTGGCGGTTTCCGCAGATCAGGTACGCGGCGCGCAGCAGCCGGTGCTGGTGCGACTCGACGAAGGCGAGGTAGTCCGCCCGTCCGTCGTCCGCGTCACGCCCCATCCGGCTCCTCCTCCGTCACCGGCCAGACGCGCGGGACGGGGGTAAAGGTTGGGTCAGGTAGCGCTGAATCGTCGGGCCGACCCAGTCGGCCAGTTCCTCGGGGTCGAGGTCTGCCACGGGTGGCAGCCGGACGACGTAGCGGGTGAGCGCGAGCCCGAGGATCTGGCTGGCCACCAGGCCGGCCCGGCGGTCGGCGGTCGCCGGGTCGGCACCGGTTCGGGCCACCGCGACGGCGAGCTGGCCGGCGAAGATCCCGCGCATCCGTTCGGCCGCGCCGGGGTTGGTGGCGGCGGCCCGGAGCAGGGCGACGAGCGTCCCGTCCGCCTCCCAGCGGCGTACGAAGTGCCGGGTCAGTGTCTCGCCGAGCCGGTCCGGCGGCACCTCGGTCAGGTCGGGCAGGCGCAGGTCGAACTCGGCCGCCGCGGCGAACAGCCCCTCCTTGCTGCCGTAGTAGCGCATCACCATCGACGGGTCGATGCGGGCGTCGGCGGCGATGGCCCGGATGGTGGCCCGGTCGTAGCCGTCGGCGGCGAAGCGTTCCCGGGCGGCGCGCAGGATGGCCGCCCGGGTGGCGTCGGAGCGGCGGGTGCGGGTGGCGGGTTCGGTCACGTCTACGACTGTAGGCCAACACGTGTTGACATCGGCTCTACAGTGAAGTCAACACGCGTTGGCAAACAGTTGTTGACCGAACCCGGAGGTGGAAGCGATGCTGCCCGAACGCACCGACGTCCTCGTGGTGGGAGCCGGGCCGACCGGCCTTGCCGTGGCGGTCACGCTCGCCCGGCACGGGGTGACCGCGACAGTCGTCGACCGGCTCGCCGAGCCACCCGTCACCTCACGCGCCGCGGTCGTGCACGCCGGCACCCTGGAGGTGCTGGACCGGATCGGGGTCGCCGCGCCGCTGGCCGCGCGAGGGCTGCACTCGGCCCGGTTCAGTGTCCGCGACCGGGACCGGGTGCTGGTCACCGTCCCCTTCGACAGGTTGCCGTCGCGTTATCCGTACGCGCTGCTGATCTCCCAGGCCGACACCGAGGCGGTGCTCACCGACCGGCTCACCGCGCTCGGCGGGCGCGTGCTGCGGCCGTACGAGATGACCGGCCTGGACCTCGACGGCGACGGCGCGCTCGCGCGCTTCGACGGCGGCCGCAGGGTCCGGGCGCGCTGGGTCGTCGGCGCGGACGGGATGCACAGCCGGGTCCGCGAACTCGCCGGCATCGGTTTCGGCGGCCCGGCCGACCCCGGTGAGTCGTTCCTGCTCGCCGACGTCCACGTGGACAGCGCGCTCCCGCGCGACCAGGTGAGCCTCTTCCTCTCCCGCCGGGGCCCGCTGGTCTGGGCGCCACTGCCCGACGGCACGGTCCGGCTGGTCGCCACCGTGGACGACGCACCGCGCGACCCGCAGGCGCACCACTTCCAGGCGCTGCTCGACGAGCGCGGCCCGGCGCGCCGGCCGGACCGGGTGACAGGCATGGCGTGGGCGTCCCGGTTCCGGATCCACCACCGGATCGCGAGCACCTACCGTTCCGGGCCGGTGCTGCTCGCCGGGGACGCCGCGCACGTGCACAGCCCGGCCGGTGGGCAGGGCATGAACCTCGGCCTGCGGGACGCGGTCGCCCTCGGCGACGCGCTCGCCGCCGGCCCGCAGGCCCTCGACGGGTACGCCGCCGACCGCCGCCCCCGCGCCGAGGAGGTGCTCGGCTTCGCCGCCGGCCTGACCCGCCTGGCCGCCGCCCCACCGCCCCTCCGCCCGCTGCGCAACCTGCTGCTCCGCCTGGTCTCCACCGTCCCCCCGGCCCGCCACCGCATCGCCACCCGCCTCGCGGGCTTCGAACCCCCACCCCACTGATCTTGCAGTTGTGGCCCTTGACGGGTCCACTTTGTGCGTTTTCGGCCGGGCGGACGGTGCACGATCGGCGGGGAGGCGAGCGGGAGCGGGAGGGGTGAAACGGGACGGACACTGTCGGCGCTGACCGGTACGGTGAGCGCCGAAAATCCGAACCGGGAGCGCGATTGGACCGCACCTTCCAGGTGGACCTCCGTGGCGTGGTCGACCTGCTCAGTCATCACCTCTACGGCAGCCCGCGGGTCTACGTGCGCGAGCTGCTGCAAAACGCCGTCGACGCGATCACCGCGCGGCGGTCCGCCGACCCGAAGGCCCCCTCGCGGGTCCGCATCGAGCCGCCGGAGCTGACCGGCGACGGGACGCTCCGCGTACACGACACCGGCATCGGCCTGACCGAGGCGCAGGTGCACGAGCTGCTCGCCACCATCGGCCGCAGCTCCAAGCGCGACGAGCTGGGCTTCTCCCGGCACGAGTTCCTCGGCCAGTTCGGCATCGGCCTGCTCTCCTGCTTCCTGGTCGCGGACGAGATCCGGGTGGTCACCCGGCACGCCGACGAGCCCACCGTGCTCTGGACGGGCTGGTCCGACGGGCGGTACGCGGTACGGCTCGCCGAGCCGGACCAGGCCCGCGACGAGCCCGGCACCACAGTCACGCTGGTGCCCCGGCGCGACGCCGACCAGTGGCTCGGCGTACCCACAGTCACCGAACTGGCCCGCCTCTACGGCAGCCTGCTGCCGGTCGACGTCCGGGTCGGTGACACGCCGACCACGTCCGGCCCGCCGCCGTGGCCGACCACGCCCGGGGCGCCTGTCGACCGGGCCGCCCTCCAGCGGTACGCGCAGGAACTGCTCGGCTTCGCCCCGTTCGACGTGGTGCCGCTGTCGGTGCCCGAGGCCGGCCTGACCGGCGTGGCGTTCATCCTGCCCGCCGCGGTGAACCCGGCGGCCCGGGCCGGGCACCGGGTCTACCTCAAGCGGATGCTGCTCAGCGAGCACGCCGACGGGCTGCTGCCCGAGTGGGCCTTCTTCGCCCACTGCGTGGTCGACGCCAGCGAACTGCGGCCCACCGCCAGCCGTGAGGCGCTCTACGAGGATGCCCTTCTCACCTCCGTCCGGGACGCGCTCGGCGACCAGATCCGCGGCTGGCTGGTCCGCCTCGCCAAGCACGACCCGCGCCGGCTCGGCGAGTTCCTCCAGGTGCACCACCTCGGCGTCAAGGCGCTCGCGATGCACGACGACGAGATGCTGCGGCTGGTCGACCAGTGGTGGCCGATGGACACCAACGTCGGCACGATGACGCTCGCCGAGTTCCGGCAGCGGCACGGCGTGCTCCGGTACGCCGCCAGCCTGGACGAGTTCCGCCAGCTCGCCGCCGTGGCCGCCGCGCAGGAACTGGCAGTCGTCAACGGCGGCTACACGTACGACACCGAGCTGATCGAGCGGCTGCCCGCAGTGGACCGGTCGGTGCTGATCGAGCGGCTGGAGCCGAGCGACCTGACCACCCGGTTCGAGATCCTCGACCCGGCGGCCGAACTGGCCCTGCGGCCGTTCCTCACCGCCGCGCAGCGGGCCCTGGAACGGCTCGGCTGCGAGGTCGTGATCCGCGCGTACGACCCGGTCTCGCTGCCGGCGCTCTACCTGGTGTCCCGGTCGGCCGCGTTCCACGACCAGCTCGCCGCCAGCCGGGACAAGGCCGACGAGCTGTGGGGCGGCGTGCTCGACGCGCTCGCCGCCTCCGCCCCGCCGGACCGCCCGCAACTCGTGCTCAACCACCGCAACCCGCTGGTCCGCCGGGTCACCACGCTCGCCGACCCGGAGCTGGTCGGGCTGGCCGTCGAGGCGCTCTACGGGCAGGCCCTGCTGCTCGGGCACCACCCGATCCGGGCGGCCGACGCCGCACTGCTGAACAGTTCCTTCCTCGGCCTGCTCGGCCGGGCCGTACCGGGAGAGATCCGTGACTGACGACGACCTCTGGCGGATGCACCACGAGATCGAATCCATGCCGTACGGGCCGGGGCAGATCGCCGCGCTGGAACAACTGCTGCGCCGCGCCGACGCGGGCGACGACCGGCACCTCGCCTTCGCCGCCCGGGTCACCGGCACCACCGCGTACGTCTACGGCGGCGAACCGGCGAAGTCCTTCGTCACGTTCTCCTGGTGCCTGGCCGAGTACGACAAGGATCCGCAGCCCTACCACCAGCGCTACACGCACCAGTTGCTGTGGTTCTTCAAGTACATGGTCAACGCGATGGTGAAGTTCCCGGAGCTGCCGCTGGACCGGACGTACGCGGTGCTCGACGACATGGAACGGCGCTACCGCGACTCCGGGCACTCGCTCCAGGCCGTCTACAAGCACCGCTACCTGGTGGCCGCGCACCTGGGCGACGACGAGGCGGCGGAGCAGTGGTACCGCAAGTGGATGACCACCCCGCGCGACACGCTCTCCGACTGCGCCGGCTGCGACCCGACCACCCAGGTCGCGCACCTGGTGCGGCACGGCCGCCACGAGGAGGCGGTGGCGCTGGCCGAGCCGGTGCTCGCCGGGCGCCTCACCTGTAGCGAGCAGCCGCAGGGGATCCTCACCGCGCTGCTCACGCCCTACCGCGAGACCGGCCGCACCGACGCGGCGCGGGACGCGCACCGGGAGGCGTACCGGCGGGTGCGCGGGCACCTCGCCGACCTGTGGGACATCGCCGACCACGTCGAGTTCTGCACCGTGACCGGCAACGAGGCGCGGGCGCTGGAACTGGTCGAGCGGCATCTCGACTGGCTGGACCGGGCACCCACCCCGGCCGCCGCGATGCACTTCGCGGCCGCCGCCTCGGCGGCGCTGCGCCAGGTGCCGGCCGAGCTGACTGTGCACCGCCGCGCCTCCGGCGAGCGACCGGCCGCCGACGTGCCGGTGGGCGCGCTCGCCGACGAGCTGGCCGGTACGGCGACGGCGCTGGCCGAGCGCTTCGACGCGCGCAACGGCACCACGCACCAGTCCGGGTTGATCGCCCGCAAGCTGTCGGCCGGGCCGGTCGGCGAGCACCTGCCGCTCTCCGCGAGCCTGCGCCGCCCGGCGGTGCCCGCGCCGCGTACCGGCTCGGACGCGCCGGTGGCCTCTCCGCAGCCGGTGACGGTGCCCGCCGACGCCGGTGCGGACGAGCTGCTCGCGCTGGCCGAGGAGTGCTGGCGCACCAACCGCCGGGACGGCCTGGTCGCCGTGTTGCGCGCGTACGACGAGCGGTTCGGCGACGCCGACGTGCCGGCGACCACCCGGGCCTGGCGGCTGGAGCTGCGGGCCGGTGAGCTGTCCCAGGACGACGACGGCGTACCGGCGGCGATCGCTGTCAACCGGGAGGCGCTGGCCGCCTGGCGAGAGGTGCCGGATCCGCTGCGCGCCCAGGTCGTGGCCGGGCGGCTCGGTGTGCTGCTCAGCATGGTCGAGGAGAGCGCGGACGAGGGGATGACCCTGGCCCGCGAGTCGGCCGGGTACCTGACCGAGCACGGTGAGCCGCGTGACCGGGCCGCCGGCTGGGACCGGCTCGCCCTGGCCCACGTGCACCGCGAGCAGTGGGCGGAGGCGCTCGACGCGCTCGACCGGGCCGAGGCGGAGGCGGATGCCGATCCGTGGCTGGCCGGACGGGTCGCGCTGCACCGCACGCACGTGCTGGAGCAGTTGGAGCGGGCCGAGGAGTTCCGGGACGCGGCGGCGCGGTCCCGCCGGCTGGCGAGTGAGCTGGGCGACGCCGAGATGCTCACCGGCGCCAGCCTGGCGTACGCCCGCTCCACCGACGACCCGGCCGAGGCGGTGGCCGCCTGCGACGAGGCGCTGTCCGTCGCACCGGCCGGCGCGTACCTGCCGCTGCGGGTGACCCGGGGCCGGGCGCTGATGGCCGCCGACCGGGCCGGCGAGGCGGTGGAGGATCTGGCCGAGGCGGTCACCCTCTGCGTCGAACAGGGTCTGGACGGCGACGCGCTGCTGCGCTGGGAGCTGGCCGAGGCGTACCGGGTGGCCGGGCGGCTGGCCGAGGCCGCCGAGGTGGCCGAGGAGGCGGTGCTCGGGCTCGACCGGGCCGGCGCGCAGGCCGAGGCGGACCGCTGCCGGCACATGCTGGCGGGCATCTACGCCGGTCTCGGCGAGACGGATCTGGCGCTGACGGTGCTCGACACGCTGGCCGAGAACCTGGACGGGCCGGACAATCTCCCGCACCGGGCGCAGGTGCTGGAGGAGTCCGGTGGCCTGCTCTACGACGCCGACCGGGACGCCCTCGCCGCGCAGCGGTTCGCGGCGGCGGCGACCGCCTGGCGGCTGGCCGGTTTCCAGGTGGACGAGCTGCGGGCCCGGCGGCGGGAACTGCTCGCCCTGCACTGGTCCGGCGACCTGCCGGCCGCGGTCGCCGCGATCGAGCGGGTGGACGAGGCGGCGGCCGTGCTCCCGGCCGAGGCCGACGAGGCGCCGGTGGTGACGTACGAGCGGGCGATGGCCGCCGACGCGGTGGCCCGGGTGCTGATCGGCGAGGACCGGCTGACCGCCGCGCTGGACCGGGTGGACGGCGTGCCGGAGCGCCTGCGGTCGATCGAGGCGTTCGGCGAGGCGGCGCAGGTCGAGGTGCTGACCGGCGAACTGCTGCTGCGCGACGGACGGCCGGAGCAGGCCGAAGGGCTGCTGCGCCCGGTCCTCGCCGGGCTGCCCACCGGTTCCCGCCCGGCCACGCAGGCCGCCTGGCTGCTGGCCCGCGCGCTCGACGAGCAGGGCCGGGAGGCCGAGGCGGCGAAGGTGCGCGCCGACCACGGCATCGAGGAGGACTGACACGACGGGCTGGGGCAACCGTTGGGTAACCGCGGCTGCCCCAGCTCGAACGCGAGGTCTAGGCTGGTCCGGTGGCGGTGGAACAGCAGGCACGGGGGGCGGCGGGTGCGGCCCGGCGCCGGTCCCGGCGGGACGAGATCCTGGAGATCGCGGTCGGCCTCTTCGCGGCGCGCGGCTACCACGGTGTGTCGATGGACGACATCGGCGCGGCGGCCGGTGTCACCGGTCCGGCGCTCTACCACCACTTCGCCGGCAAGGAGGCGATGCTCGCCGCCGCATTGATCCCGGTGAGCGAGGGTTTGCTCGCGGGCGGGCGGGACCGCGCCGCCGGCCATCCGGGTGACCCGCGTGCCGCGCTGGAGTCACTGATCGACTTCCACGTCGACTTCGCGCTCGCCAACCCGGCGGTGATCGCGTTGCACCTGCACGAACTGGACCGCCTCCCGGACGAGCCGCGCCGCCGGATCCGCCGGCTCCAGCGGATGTACGTCGAGGAATGGGTCACCGTGCTGACCGCGCTGCATCCCGGCCTGCCCGACGGCGCGGCCCGGGTGCTCGCCCACGCGGCGTTCGGCCTGATGAACTCGACGCCGTTCCTCGGCGGCGAGGTGGACCGCCGGCGCCGGGCCGAACTGCTGCGCGGCGCGACCCTCGCGGCCCTGCTCGCGCCCACCGAACCGACCTGACACGCCGCGCGTACCTTAACGCGTGTTAAGAAGAGACCCCGGCTTTGCGTCGAGAAGGGGTCACGTCCGTGCAGAAGATGATCGAATCGTTGTTGGTCGCGAATCGGGGGGAGATCGCGCGGCGGATCATCCGCACCGGTAGGCGGCTCGGGATCCGGACGATCGCGGTGCACTCGGAGGCCGACGGCGCGCTGCCGTTCGTGACCGAGGCCGACGAGGCGGTCTGCGTCGGTCCGGCGAACCCGGCCCAGAGCTACCGGAACGTCGAGGCGATCCTCGACGCCGCCCGGAGCACCGGCGCGGAGGCGATCCACCCCGGCTACGGCTTCCTGTCCGAGAACGCGGACTTCGCCCGTACCGTCGAAGGGGCCGGCCTGGTCTGGGTCGGGCCCGGCGCCGACGCGATCAGCGCGATGGGCGACAAGATCAACGCCCGGAACCTGATGGCGGCCGCGGGGGTGCCGGTCGCGCCCGGGACCACCGAGCCGGCGAGCGACCTGGACGCGGCGGTCGCCGCCGCCGCGGAGATCGGCTACCCGGTGATGGTCAAGGCCGCCGCCGGTGGCGGTGGCATGGGCATGGGCGTCGCCGCCGACGAGGCGGCGCTGCGCACCGAGTACGACAAGGTCCGCGCGTTCGCCGAGCGGATGTTCGGCGACGGGTCGGTGCTGATCGAGCGGTACTTCCCCCGGGTGCGCCACGTCGAGGTGCAGATCCTCGGCCTGGCCGACGGCCGGGTGGTGGCGCTCGGTGAGCGGGAGTGCTCGGTGCAGCGGCGCAACCAGAAGCTCGTCGAGGAGTCGCCGTCCCCGGCGGTGTCGCCCGAGCTGCGCGAGCGGTTCCTGGCCGCGGCGGTACGGGCCGGCGAGGCGGTCGACTACCGCAACGCCGGGACCGTCGAGTGCTTGCTCGATCCTTCGACGCAGGAGTTCTTCTTCCTGGAGATGAACACGCGGCTGCAGGTCGAGCACCCGGTCACCGAGTACGTCTACGGCGTCGACCTGGTCGAGGAGCAGTTGCGGGTGGCGTCCGGCCTGGCGCCGACGTTCGATCCGGACGCGCTCACCCCGCGCGGGCACGCCATCGAGCTGCGGATCAACGCCGAGGACCCGAAGCGCTTCATGCCCGGCCCGGGCGCGATCACCACCTGGAACGAGCCGTCCGGCACCGGCATCCGGGTCGACTCCGGCTACGTCGCCGGCAACACCGTCACGCCGTTCTACGACAGCCTGATGGCCAAGCTGATCCTCACCGGGGCGACCCGCGAGGAGGCGGTCGAGCGGGCGCGGGCGGCGGTGGCCCAGTTCGAGATCGTCGGCCCGAAGTGCAACCTGCCGTTCTTCGCCGAGCTGCTGGAGAACCCGGAGTTCCTCTCCGGCGACTACGACACCGGCATCGTCTCCCGGATGCGCTGACCTTCGACCCAGTGAGGTGAATCTGATGGCGGAACTTCCAGACTCGGTGAGCATCCGTGAGGTCGGTCCCCGCGACGGCCTCCAGAACGAGGAGCCCATCCGCACCGACGCGAAGGTGCGGCTGCTCGACGCGTTGTCCCGCACGGGGGTACGGCGCATCGAGGCCGTCTCCTTCGTCCACCCGAAGGCGATCCCGCAGATGGCCGACGCCGACGAGGTGTGGCAGCGGGCGGAGAAGGTCGACGGGGTGCGTTACTCCGCCCTGGTGCCGAACACCCGTGGCGCGCAGCGGGCGCTGGCTGCGGGCTTCACCGAGATCGAGGTGGTGGTCTCGGCCAGCGATACGCACAACCGCCGTAACGTCAACCGCTCCACGGACGAGTCGCTGGACGACATCGCCGAGCTGATCGACCTGCTGCACGGCGCGGGCGCGACCGCCGAGGTGATCGTGGCGACCAGCTTCGGCTGCCCCTACGAGGGCGACGTGGACCCCCGCCGGGTCGCCGCGATCGTCGACCGCGTCGCCCGCGACGGCGCGGACCGCGTCGCCTTCGGCGACACCACAGGCATGGGTACGCCCCGGCGCGTCCGCGAACTGGTCACGGCGGTCCGGGACCATAACGCCCACCTGCCGGTGCTGCTGCACTTCCACAACACCCGGGGTACCGCGCTGGCGAACATGCTCACCGCTATGGAACTGGGGATCACCGAGTTCGACGCCAGCGTCGGTGGCCTCGGCGGCTGCCCGTACGCGCCCGGTGCCAGCGGCAACCTGGCCACCGAGGAGGCGGTGCACATGCTGCACGACATGGGCATCGACACCGGCATCGACCTGGACGCCCTGATCGAGGCCGCCGAACTGGCCGAGACCCTGGTGGGCAAGAAGCTCCCGTCCGGAGTCCTCCGAGCCGGCCCCCGAACCCGCCTGACCCCCCGCCCCGCCTGACCGGCCCTCTCCCGCCCCCCGTCTCACCGAGATGAGCGGGGGTGGGTGGGGTGCGGGGGCGTGGTGGGGTGCCGGGGATGGCGCGGGTGGGGTAGCCTAACGATCGTTCAGGTCGGTGGGCGCCCTGTGCGGGGGCCGTGGCAACGGGAGTCGGCGTGACGCTCGACGGTGAGGCTCTGGAGCAGCTACGCAAGCGCGCCCGCGCCGGCGGTGCGGACAAGTACCACGCGGCGAACGCCGCGAAGGGGAAGCTGTTCGCCCGCGAGCGCGTGGCCTACCTGGTCGACGAGGGCTCCTTCGTCGAGGACGGGCTCTACGCCAACGCGATGGCCGACGGGCTGCCCGCCGACGGCGTGGTCACCGGCACCGCCACCATCGACGGCCGGCAGGTCTGCCTGATGGCGAACGACTCCACGGTCAAGGCCGGCAGCTGGGGCGCGCGTACCGTCGAGAAGATCATCCGGATCATCGAGCGGGCGTACGCCACCGGCGTCCCGATGGTCTACCTGGTCGACTCGGCCGGCGCCCGGATCACCGACCAGGTCGACCTGTTCCCCGGTCGGCGCGGCGCCGGCAAGATCTTCTGGAACCAGGTCCGCGCCTCCGGCTCGATCCCGCAGGTCTGCGCGCTGTTCGGGCCGAGCGCGGCCGGCGGGGCGTACATCCCGGCGTTCTGCGACGTGGTCGCCATGGTGGACGGCAACGCCAGCATGTACCTCGGCTCCGACCGGATGGTCGAGATGGTCACCGGTGAGAAGACCACGCTGGAGGCGATGGGCGGTGCCAAGGTGCACTGCGCCGAGTCCGGCGTGGGGCACTTCCTCTGCAAGACCGAGAACGACGCGCTCGACGTGGTGCGGACGTACCTGTCGTACCTGCCGTCGAACTGGAAGCAGGATCCGCCCGCCGCCGAGGCCGTGGGCGCACCGGAGAAGGCCGACCTGGCCGCGCTGGTCCCGGCCAGCGAGCGGCAGGCGTTCGACATGCGCCGGTACGTCAAGGGCCTGCTCGACTCCGGCAGCTTCTTCGAGATCCAGGCGCTGTGGGCCAAGGAGCTGACCATCGGGTTCGGCCGGCTCAACGGCGAGGTCGTCGGCGTGGTCGGCAACAACTCGATGTTCAAGGGCGGCGTGCTCTTCGTCGACTCGGCCGACAAGGCGACCCGGTTCGTGCAGCTCTGCGACGCGTTCAACGTGCCGCTGCTGTTCCTCAGCGACGTACCCGGCTTCATGGTCGGCAGCGCGGTGGAGAAGCAGGGCATCATCCGGCACGGCGCGAAGATGATCACGGCGATCTCCGAGGCGACCGTACCCAAGATCTGTGTGGTAGTCCGCAAGGCGTACGGCGCGGGTCTCTACGCGATGGCCGGTCCCGGCTTCGAGCCGGACGCCACGATCGCGTTGCCCACCGCGAAGATCGCGGTGATGGGCGCGGAGGCCGCCGTCAACGCGGTCTACGCCAACAAGATCGCCGCCATCGCGGACGAGGCCGAGCGGGCCGCGTTCGTGGCCGCGAAGCGCGAGGAGTACGAGCGCGACATCGACGTGGTGCGCCTCGCCAGCGAGCTGGTGGTGGACGCGATCGTCGAGCCGCACGAGCTGCGCGCCGAGCTGGTCCGCCGGTTCGCCGCCGCGCGCGGCAAGGAGCGGCACTTCTCCCGGCGCCGGCACGGCGTCACCCCCGTCTGACCCGGTAAGGAAGGGCCCCTTATTAACGCCTGGTGCATGTAAAGGGGCCCCTCCTAACGCTTCAGCCGCTCCCGGCGTCACGAGCGCCCGGCGGCCCGCCCTTTCCAGGAGGATCGACATGGACTTCCGGCTCGACGAGGAGCAGCAGGCGCTGCGGGAGAGCGTCCGGGAATTCGCCCGCGAGGTGGTCGCACCCACCATCGCCGAGCACTACGAGCAGCACACCTTCCCGTACGAGATCGTCCGTCAGATGGGCAAGATGGGCCTGTTCGGGCTGCCCTTCGCGGAGGAGCACGGCGGCATGGGCGGCGACTACTTCGCGCTCTGCCTGGCGCTGGAGGAGCTGGCCCGGGTGGACTCCAGCGTGGCCATCACGCTGGAGGCGGCGGTGTCGCTCGGCGCGATGCCGATCTACCGCTTCGGCACCGAGGAGCAGAAGGCGCAGTGGCTGCCGAAGCTGCTCAGCGGTGAGGCGCTGGCCGGGTTCGGGCTCACCGAGCCGGGCACCGGCTCGGACGCGGGCGGCACCCGGACGCGCGCGGTCCTGGACGGCGACGAGTGGGTCATCAACGGCTCGAAGGCGTTCATCACCAACTCCGGTACCGACATCACCGCGCTGGTCACCGTCACCGCCGTCACCGGTACGCGGCCGGACGGCGGCAAGGAGCTGTCCACGATCATCGTGCCGTCGGGTACGCCCGGCTTCACCGTCGCGCCCGGCTACTCGAAGGTCGGCTGGAACGCCTCGGACACCCACGAGCTGACGTTCGACGACTGCCGGGTGCCGGCGGCCAACCTGCTCGGTGAGCGCGGCCGGGGCTTCGCCCAGTTCCTGCGCATCCTGGACGAGGGCCGGATCGCCATCGCGGCGCTCGCCGTCGGCCTGGCCCAGGGCTGCGTCGACGAGTCGATCAAGTACGCCAAGGAGCGCCAGGCGTTCGGCCAGCCGATCGGCAACTACCAGGCCATCCAGTTCAAGATCGCGGACATGGAGATGAAGGCGCACACGGCCCGGCTGGCCTACTACGACGCGGCCGCCCGGATGCTCGCCGGTGAGCCGTTCAAGCGTCAGGCGGCGATCGCCAAACTGCACGCCAGTACGGTGGCGGTGGACAACGCCCGCGAGGCGACGCAGATCCACGGCGGGTACGGCTTCATGAACGAGTACCCGGTGGCCCGCTTCTGGCGGGACTCCAAGATCCTGGAGATCGGCGAGGGCACCAGCGAGGTGCAGCGCATGATCATCGCCCGCGACCTCGGCATGTGAGGACGGCACCCACACCGTGCCCTGTCGGATATCGGCAGTGGACGGTCGGGTGGTTGACGATGGGCTGTGGAGCGTCGGAGTCCATCCGTAATCTTCGTGCCCATGATTCCGGATCATGACCGTGCGCGGGGCCCAGACGGTCGTACCGGTCTGTCCGATCTGCTGCGCGGGCACCGGCTCGCCGTCGGCCTCACCCAGGCCGAGCTGGCGGGCCGGGCCGGCGTGGGCGTACGGACGGTCCGCGATCTGGAACGGGGACGCGCCGTACGACCCCAGCGCACCACTGTCGACCTGCTTGCCGACGCGCTCGGCCTGAGCGGGGACGAGCGGCGGGAGTTCGTCGACACCGCCCGCCCCGCGGCGTCCCGCCTTCCCGGCCCCGGCACCGACGATCCGCCGGTGGCGCTGCCCCAGCCCGTACCGCTGCTCGGCCGCGAGCGGGACGTGGCGGAAGTGTCCGGCCTGCTCGACGCGTACCCGGTGGTCAGCCTGGTGGGACTCGCGGGCGTGGGCAAGACGGCGCTCGCCGTCACGGTCGCGCACGCGGTGGCGGCCCGGCACCCGGCGGGCGTGGCCGGGGTGCTCGTGGGCGAGGGCTCGGACAGCCCCGACGTGCTCGCCGCGTCGGCGTCGATGTTCGGCGTGAACCGGCTGGCCGATCTGTCCTGCCGGATCGGCGACCGCCGGGCGCTGCTGCTCGTCGACGCCGTCGACCGGGCGCCGGACGCGGTGGCCGAGGCGCTGCGCGTCCTGACCGCCGCCGTGCCGACGCTGCGGGTACTGGTCACCGGCCGCCGACCGGTCGGCCTGCCCGGTGAGCTGGTCCGGCCGGTGGCGCCGCTCGACGTACCGCCTGCCGGCGCCGTACCCGTCGACCGGGCCGACCTGGACCGCTGGCCGGCGGCGGCGCTGTTCGCCGCGCGGCTCGCCCAGGTCCGCCCGGAACCGCCGACCCCGGTCGAGCTGCCGGCGCTCGCCGCGCTCGTGCGCCGGCTCGGCGGACTGCCGCTCGCCATCGAGTTGATGGCGGCACGGGGACGCATCCTCGACGTCACCGAACTGCTCGACCGCTACGGCGACCGCGTCCTGGACCTGACCGGCGGACGCCCCGGCTGGGAACCCGCCGGCCCGCCCGCCGGCCCGTCCGCCGGCCCGTCCGCCGGCACGGTGACGTTGCGCGACGCGGTGGCGACCAGCTATCGCCTGCTCGCGCCCGCCGACCGGGCGGCGTTGCGGCGGCTGTCCGCGTTCCGTAACCGCTGGTCGGTCGAGCTGGCCGAGGATCTGCTCGCCGACGGCGGCCGGCGGTGGGACGCGGCGCCGATGCTGGACCGGCTGCGCGAACTGGGCCTGCTGAGTGTCCGGGGCAGCGGCCCGTTCCGGTTCCGCCTGCTCGACGCGGTCCGTGACTTCGCCGCGGAGCAGGCCGACGCCGACGGCGAGACCGCCCGGATCCGGATGCGGCACGCCGTGGTGGTCGCCGGGCTGGTCCACCGCACCGCGCCGGGGCTGGTGGGTGCGCAGATGTCCGGCGCGGTGCGCCTGCTCGACGAGGCGACGAGCGACATCACCGCCGCGCTCGCGTACTCCGCCGAGCATGCGCCCGAGACGGCGCTCCTGCTCGCCGCCTCCCTGCCCCGCTGGTGGCGGCTGCGCGGGCGGGACGTATCCGGCCGGCACCGGCTGCGGGAACTGCTTGCCGATCCGCGTACCGCCGGTGCCCGGCCCACGCTGCGAGCCTGGGCCATGCTCGGCGCGGCCCGGCTCGCCGCCGAGCACGGCGCGGGCGCGGAGGAACTTCCGGGCGTGCGTGCCGCCCTGGTCATCTTCACCGAGGCGGGCGACGTGACGGGCGAACTGTCCGCCCGGTCCGTGCTCTGCGCGCTCCTGCCGGGGCTCGGCGCGCACGACGAGGCCCGCGAGCAGGCCGAGGCCGCGCTCGCGGCGGCCACCCGGCACCACCGGGTACGCGAGATGGCCGTCGCCCAGGCGCACTTGACCTGGCACGACGTACGCGAAGCTCGGCTGGCCGGTGCCCGGCGGCGGCTGGCCACTGTCGACCGCCTGGCGGCGCAGTGCGGTGACCAGCGTCTGCGTGTGCTGGCGCGAGCCGATCAGGCCGAGCTGACCCGCCTGGAGGGCCGGTACGCCGAGGCGGCCGAGCAGGGGCGCCGGGTGGCGGCCGCGCTCGCGGAGCTGGGCGATCCGGGACGGCGGCGCCGGACGATCGGCGCTGTCGGGCTGGCGCTCGCCCACGCCGGGCGCACGGACGAGGCGCTGGCCACGGTGGCCGAGCTGTGGCCGTCGGGCGCGGTGCCGGGCCGACGCCGGCCACCGGCGGTGGAGATGCTCGACCTGCCCGGCTCGGGTGGGGACGTGCGCACCGAGGACGCGTTGCGCGGGTTGATCGAGGGGCATGTGGCGCTGCACCGGGGCGACCGGGAGGTGGCGGCGGAGTGGTTCGCCGCGGCCGCCGACGCGGCGGAGGGTGTGGCCGGCCGGCGCGATCTGGTGGAGGCGCTGGTGGGGCTGGCGGTCAGTACCGCCGACCCGGCCGTGCTGGACCGGCTGGACGCGGCGCGGCAGGTGACTGGTGTCAGCCTGCTGCCGCAGGAGGAGGAGTTGCTGTTCTCCCTGTCGGCCCGACGGCGGCGATGAGCGCTGCCCGCGTCAGGGTGGCCGCCGGGTCGCGGTGACCCGCGTGCGCTCCGGCCGGGCGCGGGGAGGCGGAGGGCGCGGGGGTGGCGCGAGCGAAGTAGCCCCCTGGTGCTGCCCCTCGCTCCACGCTCGCGCCAGCACCCCCCGGTGCCCCCCGCTGCCGGAAGAGTACCGAGGTCGGACGACCGATTCGTTAGTATGTGGACCGATTTGTCTGGCCGTTGGGGCGGTTCTGCCGGTCATTCTGCCGGTGACCGGCGGGTAGTCGGCGGCGCAGCGCGAGTCAGGCGGCGTGCTCGGCCGGTTCGGTGCTGCCGGCGGTGGCACCCGGATGGACCGCGTCGCGCACCCGGCGCAGCCCGTCCAGCAGCCCGTCGAGCTGTGCCGGGTCGAGCTGGCTGGTGAACCACTGCTCGATGATCTTCAGGTGACCGGGCAGGACGTCGTCCAGGCGGCTGAGCCCGGCGGTGGTGACCACCGCGAAGGAACTGCGCCGGTCGGACGGGCAGGCGCGCCGGCAGATCAGCCCGTCCCGTTCCATCCGGTCCACCACGCGGGTCACGCCGCTGGTGGAGAGCGAGGTCTGCGCGGCCAGGTCGGTCATCCGCAACTGGTTGTTGGGTGAGCGGGCGAGTCGGGTCAGCACCTCGAACTCGACCGGGGAGAGGCCGTGCTCCTCGAACTGGGCGGCGAACCGGGCGGCGAGCCCGGCGTGCGCCTCGACGAGCAGGCCGACGGCAGTGATCCGGGGGTCGTCGAACACGTTCTGGTCCACGCCACCATCCTAGCAACACTTGACACGGGGAATATTGCCATGACTATAGTTGCTCAGTCAGTCGTTGGGCTCCTAAACATTCTTCTCCGGAGGAGAGCATCATGACCAGCAGCACCGAGCCGACTACCCGCGACTGGGAGGGTCTCACCATCCCCGCTCCCGGCACCTACGTGCTGGACGCCGCGCACAAGCGTGTCGGCTTCGTCGCGCGGCACATGATGGTCAGCAAGGTACGCGGTGAGTTCGCCGACGCCACCGCCACCATCACCGTCGCCGACGACCCGATGCAGTCCACGGTCACCGCCAGCATCCAGGCCGCCAGCATCAACACCGCCCAGGCGGACCGCGACGCGCACCTGCGCAGCCCCGAGTTCCTCGACGCGGAGCAGTTCCCGACGCTGGAGTTCCGCAGCACCGAGGTGAAGTCCCGCGACGGCAACGAGTTCGTGCTCGTCGGCGAACTGACCATCAAGGGCGTGACCCGTCAGGTCGAGCTCGAGGTGGAGTTCGAGGGCGTCGGCCGCAGCCCGTTCGGCCAGGACATCTTCGGCTTCTCCGCCTCCACCGAGATCGACCGGGAGGACTTCGGTCTGACCTGGAATGTGGCGCTGGAGACCGGTGGCGTCCTGGTCGGCCGCAAGGTCAAGATCGAGATCGAGGGTGAGGCCATCCGCCAGGGCTGAGCCCGGCACCGGCCCGCAGGGCCCGCACCGTCCGCCGACGGTGCGGGCCCTTCTCGCGTACGCCCCGGCGGTGCGAATCGTCACGCGAAGTTCTCCGCACTGACGTGCTGGTGACGGCCGCGACGGGGTACAGGTGCAGACCTGTCGCCCGTCCAGCCGGGTGACGGGGCGGGCGCACTTACGCCCACCACGCGAATGGTTCACAATGCGTTGCGGAACGGTACGGTTCCGTCGCACCAGCGCCGGGAGGACACATGGGCAGAGACGTCGAGCAGGGCGCCTTCTCCCGCGAGGATCGGGTCCGCTACCGGCAGAAGGTCCGACGGTGCCTGGACGTGTTCGCGCTGATGCTCGACGACTTCGGCTTCGACGCCGACCGCCCGATGACCGGGCTGGAGATCGAGCTGAACCTGATCGACGCCGCCGCCGAACCGGCCATGCGCAACGACCAGATCCTCGCCGACATCGCCGACCCGCTGTTCCAGACCGAGCTGGGGCAGTTCAACCTCGAACTGAACGCCTCGCCCCGGCTCATCGAGGGCAGCGGCTTCGCCGACTACGAGCAGGACCTGCGCAGCAGCCTCAGCCGCGCCGACGAGCGGGCCGCCAAGTCCGACGCGACGATCATGATGGTCGGCATCCTGCCCACGCTCACCGAACGCCACCTGGTCGCCGACAACCTCTCCACGAACGAGCGGTACCGCGTCCTCAACGACCAGATCGTCGGCGCCCGCGGCGAGGACATCGAGCTGGACATCAACGGCGTCGAGCGGCTGCGTACGCACACCGACTCGATCGCGCCGGAGGCCGCTTGCACGAGCCTCCAGTTCCACCTCCAGGTCGCGCCGGACAGCTTCGCCGACTACTGGAACGCCTCCCAGGCCATCGCCGGCGTGCAGGTCGCCGTCGGCGCCAACTCGCCGTTCCTCTACGGCCGGCAGCTGTGGGCGGAGACCCGGATCGCGCTGTTCCAGCAGGCCACCGACACCCGCCCGGACGAGCTGAAGGCCCAGGGCGTACGCCCCCGCGTGTGGTTCGGCGAGCGCTGGATCACCTCGATCTTCGACCTGTTCGAGGAGAACGTCCGCTACTTCCCCCCGCTGCTGCCCATCTGCGAGGAGGAGGACCCGGTCGAGGTGCTGCACGCGGGTGGTGTGCCCAAACTCGGTGAGCTGCGGCTGCACAACGGCACCGTCTACCGCTGGAACCGGCCGGTCTACGACATCATGAACGACCGCCCGCACCTGCGGGTGGAGAACCGCGTGCTGCCCGCCGGCCCGACGGTGGTGGACATGCTCGCCAACGCGGCGTTCTACTTCGGGCTGGCCCGCGGCCTCGCCGAGTCCGACCGTCCGATCTGGAGTCAGCTGACGTTCAGCTCGGCGGAGGAGAACTTCCACGCCGCCGCCCGGCGCGGCATCGAGGCGGTCCTGCACTGGCCCCGGCTCGGCGACGTGCCGGTGACCACGCTCGTGCTCGACACGCTGCTGCCGGTGGCCGCGCAGGGGCTGGACCGGTTCGGCGTCGCCCCGGCCGAACGGGACCGCCTGCTCGGCGTGATCGAGGGCCGCTGCCGTACCGGCCGCAACGGCGCGGTCTGGCAGACCGAGACGGTGTGGACGGCCGAGCGGAACCGAGGGCTGGACCGGGAGGCCGCGCTGCACCACATGGTCCAGCGGTACGCCGAACTCCAGCGCGGCAACGAGCCCGTCCACACGTGGCCGGTCGACTAGCCTCCTGCCGCCCTCACCCGGCCCCTCCGCCCTTCCGCCCCGGCTCGCCTGCGCTCCCAGCCTTGTCGATCTTGGAGTTATGGCGCCTCGAATATTCCGAATGGGAGTTTTGTGAGGTGCCACAAGTCCAAGATCGCAGAGGTTTCGGGGCGGCACTGGCGGGAGTTCCTCGTTCGGCTTGTTACTGCGTCGAGGCGCCGCCCATCGGGCGAGACTGGCGTTCCGTGAGGCGGGATCGGCGGAGATCTTGGTAGGAAAGGGCCCCTATAGGGGCCCTTTCCTACCAAGATCTCTCGGAGTCGGGAGTCCTTGACAACCCCACTCACAGATCGACGCGGGCGTGCGGTGGCGCAGCGGCCGAGAGTGACGTGCGGGTGGGGCGGGTGGGGCGGGTGGGGTTCAGCGACCCCGGCGGCGGGTGGTCTCGGTGGGCGGCGGCGGGTCGGCCTGGTCCGACGACCCGGTCTGGCCCGGCGAGGCGGTCGGGGACGAGGAGCCGTCCGTCGCGCTTCGCGGGTTCGGCTCGTCGGCGGTTGAGCCCTTGTCGCGCGAGACGGCCTGCGTGGGTGACTCGGGCTGCCGCTGCGGCGGCACGGCCCGGCCTCGGCGGCCGGTGGTGGACCGGGTGGCACGTCCCCGGTCCGTCTCCGTCCGGCCGGACGCCACGCCCGGCTCGTCGTCCACTGCCGCATCCCGGAGCGCGCCGGCCGGCGCGTCCGACAAGCCCGGATCCGACACGCTCGCCGTCGACGTGCCCGCCCGCTTCGATGGCGCCGTGCCTGATCGGCCCGACGTCGAGCTGCCCGGCAACGGCCCGTCCGGCCCGTCCGGCTCTGCGGTGGTGGGCGAGGCATCCCCGCTGATCTCGTCCGGTTCGCCGGTGCGCTGCCGGGGCAGTGTCACCCGCTCGGCGTTCCGGCGCTCGGCACGCTGGGCCAGCGCGGCCATCACCATCGAGCCGCCGACGCCGGCGATCACCGCGTACGGGGCGATCAGGTGGGCCGACAACTGCTCCGCGGCGATCCCGGCCAGGCGCGGCACGGCGAGCAGGTACGCCAGCGCGACGAGCAGCGGTCCGGCCGCCCCGGAGGCCGCCGCGCCGACCCGGATCTCCGGTGCGCGGGCGGCTCGACGGGCCGCCACCAGGCCGATCACCAGTGCGGAGAGCACCGACAGCAGCGCGCCGGGCCAGTAGAAGTAGTCGCGGATCCAGAACGCGCCACGGTCCGCGCTGATCTGCCAGATGCCGAGCTGGGCGGTGGTCAGGCCACGGCCGGCGATCACCCCGTCGACCACCGACACCACGGCGAGCAGCCAGAGCCAGCCGGTGGTGGCGATCAGGTTGGTGGCGGCGGCACGGGTGTGCAACGCCCAGACGGCGAGCAGGACGCCGAGCACCAGCCCTGCGCCCGCGTATGCGGCGGCGACGGCCTGCGGCGAGGAGACGTCCGGCACCCGGGCCGCCCGCGCGGGTACCGCCACCAGCAGGACGGTGACGAGCGCGCCGACACCCGCGGCGAGCGCCAGGCCGAGCCGGGGCAGCATGCCCGGCGACTCGTCGGTGCCACCACGCAGGCGCTGGGCGCAGACCGCACCGACGATGACCGATGTCGCCGCGATCCAGGTCGCCCAGGCGAGGCTCGCCACCCAGGCCGCCTCGGCCCGTACCGCGCCGTCCGGCACCCAGTTGATGATGCCCAGCCCGTACCCGAAACCGAGCTGCGCGGCACCCGCGCCGGCGGCGACGCCGAGCGCGGCGGCTGTCGATCCTCCCCAGCCCCGTCTGACCATGCCGGGGAGCGTAACGTCCCGTGGTCGGCGCGGCGAGTCGTAACGACGGGTCGTGACCGTCTGTGAGCAACGGATACGGTCGTCGATGATCGGGGCGGGGAGCATGACGGACGAGCGGCAACCGGCGGGCGACGGCACCGGACCGGGGCGGGGGAGGCTGCTCCTCGGCGGTGGTGTGGCAGTGGTCCTGCTGGCCGTGATCGGCGCCAGCGTCGGGTGGATCCTCGCCGGTGAGCCGGAGCGCTCGG
The DNA here is from genome assembly GCF_049538395.1 of Micromonospora sp. AB353. NCBI lineage: Bacteria > Bacillati > Actinomycetota > Actinomycetes > Micromonosporales > Micromonosporaceae > Micromonospora > Micromonospora sp. AB353. The sequence continues at coordinate 77,743 of NZ_JBMVFV010000010.1, forward strand.
CCGCGCCCGGCGACTCCGCTCCGCCCGCCGCCGCGTCCACATCGGCCTCCGCGACCACGGCGCCGCCGACCACCGCCGCCCCACCATCCGGTACGCGCACCAGCGCCCCGGCCGGGCTCACCGTGCCCGAGGTGGTGGGCGTCGACTTCGAGCAGGCCCGCCGGGATCTGCGCGAGCGCCGCCTCGGTTGGCGACTGGTCTTCGGTACGGGCAGCGGACGCACCGTGGAGCGGGCCTCACCGGCTCCGGGCACTCCGGTGAAGCGCGGCACCACTGTCACCGTGTGGGTCTCCGGGCCGGCGCCGGCCGTGAGCGTGCCGGACGTGGGCACGCTGTCCTGCTCCGACGCGGCAGACGATCTGGTGGAGGCGGGCCTCTATCCCCGGTACGCCACCGGCCGCCAGGGTCCGGTCACGGCACAGGTGCCGGTGGCCGGCAGTACCGCCCGGTGGAACGACCAGGTGACCCTCACCTGCGGCGACCAGGCGTCCACGCCGCCGACGGTCTCCCCGGCGCCGACTCTCTGACCGGCGCGGCGCGCTGATCCCGGCCGGTGTCGCCGTGGCCCGCTACGGTGGACGATCGAGGGCCGTGCGCCCCGTCCCGGTGGGGAAAGGACGTGCCATGAGCGACGACCGTCAGGAACCACCCGCCGGTGACGCGGACGCGACCCGGGCGATGCCCCGGGATGCGGCCGGGCACGACGCGGACGCGACCCGGGCGATGCCGCGGAACGCGGGCGACGCCACCCGTCCGTTGCCCGGCGGCGCGGCAGCACAGGGCGGGCCGGCAGGACAGGCAGGCCCGGGAGGGCAGGGCGGGCCGCGCCGTCCGCTCGACGCGACCGCCCCGCAGGAACCGGTGGGTGCCTGGTCCGGCCGCGCCGGCGTACCTCCACCGCGTCCGGCGGGTTACCCCGAGCCCGGCGGCGAGTGGTACGGCGACGAGCAGTCCGGGCGCCGCTGGTGGATGCCGATCCTGCTGGGCGTCCTGGCGCTGCTCCTGCTCGGGCTGATCGGGGTGGGGGTGTGGCTGGCATTGCGTGCCGCCGACCGGAACTCCGAGCCGGGCCCGCCGGTGCCGAGCATCTCGGCGCAGACGAGCGCCGCCCCGACCTCGGCCGCCCCGACCAGTGCCGCGCCGAGCAGTTCACCGCCGAGTACGCCGCCGGCCACGACCGCCCCGGTCGAGGTGCCGATGCCACCGCTGGTGGGGTTGCCGGAGGCCGCCGCCCGGGCGGCGCTCGACCGGCTCGACCTGGACTACCGGGTGCAGCGGCGGGCGTCGGATCGCCCGGCCGGCACGGTGATCTCCACCGATCCCGAGGCCGGTTACCCGGTGGGCGAGGACGACCGGGTCACGATCGTGGTGGCCGTACCCGCGCCACCGACGAGCGGTCCGAGCACCCCGGGCTCCGCCCCGGCGACGACCACGACGCCCTGACGATCACCACGACGCCCTGGCCGGGCACCGCCACGATCACCACTGGCGTCTGCGGGTGCCGACCAGGCCCAGTCCGGCCAGTGAGATGGCGAGCCCGAGCAGCCCGGAGTAGAACAGTGACCGGCTGAGGTCGTTCGTGGTGCCGGTGGGCCGCTCGGCGAGCGTGCCCTCCCCGCCCCCGGCACCCGGGGCCCGGTCGTCGTCGTCCTCCGGCGCGTCGGCGGCCTCGTCGTCCTCGTCGATCGCATCGGAGTCGGCGGCATCCGAGTGGGCCGTATCGGAATCGGCCGTATCGGATTCGGCCGCGTCGGAGTCCGTCCGGCCGTCCTCGCCGGCCACGGTGATCTCCGGAGCCGGTACGGGCTCGGCGAGCTGCTGGGTGGCGGAGAAGGCGGGATGACGGACCGCGAGCGCGAGGGCGGTCGCGGTGACGAGGAAGAGGAAGAGCCCGAGGGCATAGCCGATACGGGACCGGTGGTGCCGCCGCGCGGCGGGCAAGTTGACCATGACCATCCCAGGTTCAGGGTCCATGGCGCGCGGGGTGGAACGTGCCGGGGTGGGCGTACCGATTCTATGGCGACGGCACGCCCTCCCGACCGGGAATCGTCAGGTCAGCCGACCCGGACCGGGGTCCGGACCACCGGGCGGCGGGCCGTCCGTACGGTGTGCTGACGCGGAGCCGGCGCGGCTTGGAGCTGCCGCAACCCCTCCTGGAGTACGAAGATCGACCTCCGGTTGACCGCGTCCCCCGCCGCGTTCAACTCGTAGCCGTCGAGCCAGAGCCAACCGTCGTAGGTCGGCCAGTCGAGCACCCGGATCACCCGGAACATGATCGGTCGGAGGAACTGGACACTCGCCGCGCGCGTCACGTGCAGTACGTCACCGGAGCGGGGAAGCACATGGGCTCCTGGGAAGGTCGGCCGGCGGGACCGGCGAGGCTGAACGGGGGTCTGGTGCGGTCCGGTGACGGGGGGTCTGCCTCGTGGACCGGCGGTCGGTGGGTCGGTGCTGGTCGGGCCGTACCCGCGGTGGCGGACCGCCACCCGACCATCACCCGGCTGCTCCCGGTTACCGCTCCCGCCGCCGCAGCCAAGCTGGCGTGCAGCGACGGGGTCTTCATTCCGGGGCAGGTCGCACGGCGCGGGACGGCTCCCCTCCGGCCGTCCCACGGACCGTGGTGTCACCACGCCCGGAGATCAAGCGAAGACGGTGAGTAACCCGTGCCATACGGACAGACTGCATCAGGGACGTGCGACATGCAAGTTGCACGTCGAGTTTTGCTGATAGGTGAGTCGGACACGCAAACGGCGAAACTTGAAGCGTCAGGTATCGGAGCGGCACACTGGACGCCGGTTTCGCCCGTCGCGGCCGGTCGACGACCGGCACCACCCCTGCCGCGAACGACACCCGCCGCTCGCCGGTCGCGCCCGCGGTGGGAGCCGCACCGGGGCGCGACCGACCGGAGGTAGCCGGGTGACTGTGAAGCGTGGTCCCGCAATCCGATGGACGGCACCGTGAGTGAACGGCGCAGCCCCACCATCCGGCGGCGCCGGCTGGGTGCGGAACTCCGCCGGCAGCGGGAGGCGGCGGGCATCACCATCGAAGTCGTCGCCGAGCAGCTGGAGTGCTCGGCGTCGAAGATCTCCCGGATCGAGACCGGCCACACCACGGCGACCCCGCGCGACGTACGCGACATGCTCCGCATCTACGGCGTCGTCGGCGCGGAGAGCGACGAGCTGGTGCAGATCGCCCGGGAGGCCCGGCAGAAGGGCTGGTGGCATCCGTACAGCACGGTGCTCGTCGGCGCGTACGTCGGCCTGGAGGCGGCGGCCAGCTCCATCCGCGCGTACGAGCAGCAGGTGGTGCCGGGCCTGCTGGAGACCGAGGAGTACGCGAGCGCGATGATCCGGGCGGCCCGGCCGGACTTCACCGACGAACAGGTCGACCAACGGGTGCGTGTCCGTCTGGGCCGTCAGTCGTTGTTGACGCAGGACGATCCGGTCGATCTGTGGGTGGTGCTCGATGAGGCGGTGCTGAGCCGGCCGGTTGGCGGCGACGCGGTGATGCGTGGTCAGCTCAAACGGTTGGTGGAGGTGGCCGAACTGCCGAACGTGACAGTGCAGGTCCTGCCCTTCGAGGTGGGAGCGCACGCCGGCATGGACGGGACCTTCACGATCCTCAGCTTCCCCGAGCCGAGTGATCCCGATGTCGTGTACGCGGAGAACGCCACGGGTGGACTCTTCCTGGAGAAGAGTGACGAACTGCAGAAGTACAGCTTCATCTTCGATCACATTCGAGCAGCGGCCATGCGCCCGGAGGAGTCCGTCGCACACATCGCGAAACTGGCAGAGGAGCCACTGTGGAAATGGCGACCAAGGAGTTCCCCGTGGACCTGACGCAGGCGACGTGGTTCAAGAGCTCGAAGAGCGGGCCGAACTGCGACAACTGCGTCGAGGTCGCGTACGTGACCGGGGCGGTCGGAGTGCGGGACTCGAAGGACAAGACCGGCCCGGCCCTGGTCTTCGCTCCGGGTGACTGGCACGCCTTCGTCGCCCGCGCCCGGAACGGCGTGTTCGGCCGGAGCTGACCGGCACCGAGATGTGGTCCCGCCCGGCAGCGCCGCCGGGCGGGACCATTCGCGTCCGGGTGCCCGCGCGGCGGCGGCCACCCGTCGCCAGTTCGGATCCGCCTCGTTGAACCGCACAGATCGGCAACCGAACAAGGCAGGCGAGACGGATGACGACGATCGGTTCAGAGAACCTCACCAGCGGCCCGGGCAAGCCCGAGCGGTTCGGTGGCAAGTACCGGGGTGCCCGCCGGGACACCGTCCTCACCGAGGTGGTCTCCGGTGACGGCGACGACACCCGCGAGGGCGGCGTCCCCGAGCAGGCCGCGGCGCCGCTGTCCCTGCCGTCGCTGGACCCCAACCCGCTGACCGAGCCGTCCTTCCCGCCGAGCGGCTGGCCGGTCGAGCAGCAGGAGTCCCTGGTGGACCACCCGCTGCTGCGCGGCCTGCTGATGGAGCTGCCCCCGAAGGGCAGCGTGCCTCCGCCCGGCTGGCTGGACCGCTGGTTCGAGGCGACCCGCGCGATCCTGGAGCTGCTATACGTGCAGGGCGCGAGCCGGTCGCGCTGACACCGCCTCGGCGGCCGGCATCGCCCGCTCGGCGAGCCGGTTGTGCCGCAGCGCGTGGCGTACTCCGATCGCGCACACACCGAGCACCCCGACGGTGATCGCCGGGCCGGCGACGCCCGGCGCGGCGAACAGGTCGACTCCGGCCGCCGGCAGCACCGCCACCAGCACCGCGATCGCCGTCGCCTGGAGCGGCAGCGCGATCAGCGGGTGCGCCGCCGCCGCGCGCAGACCGTGCGGGGCGGGGGTGCCCGGTGCCGCCGCGAACGCGCCCGCGCCGGACCGCAGCCGCCGGACCCGCCGTACCGTGCAGACCGCCACCACTGCCGCCGGCACGGCCGCGAGGCCGAGTGCGGCGGCGGCCCGGTCCACACTGGTGTCGCCGGCGCTCTGCAGGCCCGCGGCGAGGACCGCCGCGGTGAGCGCGAGGCCGGTCAGCACCAGGGCGGACAACCATCCGGTACGCCGGCGCAGCGCGCGGGCGCGGTCGAGCCCGGGCAGGCCCTCCGCGACCAGTCCGGCGGCGAGCCAGACGGCGGCGACGGGAAGCAGTACGGCGAGACGGTCATCCATGCCCCCTAGCCTTGCCCGTTTCGACGTTCGGCGAATCCGGGACGGCACCCCGGTTCGCCCCGTACCCGGGCCCGTAGGGGTAGGGGTGGCTCAGACGTCGAACGTGGCGGGACGCCCGGTGGCCGGCGCCGGCGGGGTGGCCTTCCACAGGCCGGTCTTCTGGGCGGCGAGCCGGGCCAGGTAGGCCGGGTTGAGGATGACGTACCGGCGCCACAGGCGCTTGGGTTCCAGGCCGAGCCGCCAGAACCACTCCAGCCCGGCGCGCTGCATCCACGGTGGCGGGTTGCGCAGCAGGCCGGCGTGGTAGTCGAAGGCCGCGCCGACGGCCATCAGCGGCATGTCCAGCAGCGGGCGCATGGCGTACGCGAAGACCTCCTGGCGCGGGCAGCCGAGCCCGACCAGGACGAGGCGGGCGCCGCTGGCCCGGATCCGGTCGGCGATCTCGGCGTCCTCGCCCGGGGTGGCGGCACGGAACTTGGACGGCTCGACCCCGGCGATCTTCAGCGCGGGGAACTTGTGCTCCAGCGCCGGGACGAGCCGGGACAGGGTCTCCTCGGTGGAGCCGTAGAGGTAGACCGGCAGCCCTTCCTCGGCGAACCGGGCGAGCACCCGCAGCGTCAGCTCCGGCCCGTAGACGCGGTCGGTGAGCCCAGCGCCGTGCAGCAGGTTGAGCGCCCAGCGCACCGGCTGCCCGTCCGGGGTGACCACGTCGAACGAGTTGAGCCGGGCGTTGTGCGCCGGGTCGAGCACGCCGGTCATCACGCCGTGCACGGCGAGCGCGGTCAGCGCCAGCGGGCGGCGTTCGTGCGCGGCCGCCACGACGGCCTCGGTGGCCCGGGCGTAGTCGGTGGCATCGACCCCGACGCCGAGCACGTTGCGCTTGGTCCCGGCGCTCATGCCTTCGGCACCCACTTGTCGACGTTGGCCTCGTAGATCTCGCGCAGGATCATCGGCACGTCGTACGTGATCTTCCAGGACGGGTAGTGCTCCTCGAAGCGGGCCATGCTGCTGACGTACCACTGGTGGTCGCCGGTGCGGGCCTGCTCGACGTAGTTGATCCGGGCCTCGCGGCCGGTGATCTCCTGGGCGACCCGGAACGCCTCGATGTGCGAGGTGTTGGAGTGCCGGCCGCCGCCGAGGTTGTAGACCTGGGCCGAGCGCGGCTCGCGGAAGAACGCCTCGAACGCGGTCAGCACGTCGTGCGAGTGGATCGCGTCCCGGACCATCTTCCCCTTGTAGCCGAAGAGGTTGTACGTCCGGCCCTCCATCACGCAGCGCATCAGGTACGCCAGGAAGCCGTGCAGTTCGGCGGCGGAGTGCGCCGGGCCGGTCAGCGTGCCGCCCCGGAAGCAGGCGGTCTTCATGTCGAAGTAGCGGCCGTACTCCTGCACCATCACGTCGGAGGCGACCTTCGAGGCGCCGAAGATCGAGTGCAGCGACTCGTCGATCGACATGTCCTCGGTGATGCCGTCGTACCAGCGGTGGTCCTCGGGCAGCTCGTAGCGGGTCTCCAGCTCGATCAGCGGGAGCGAGTTGGGCCGGTCGCCGTACACCTTGTTGGTGGAGCAGTGGATGAACGGCGCGTCGATCGCGTGCCGCCGGGTGTTCTCCAGCACGTTGAGCGTGCCGCCGGCGTTCACGTCGAAGTCGGTGAACGGCTCCTTGGCGGCCCAGTCGTGGCTCGGCTGGGCGGCGCTGTGGATCACCACGGCGATGTCCCTGCCGTACCGCTTGAAGACCTGCTCCAGCCCGTCCCGGTCGCGGATGTCGACGGCGTGGTGGGTGTACGCGGAGCCGAGGTCGGCGGCGAGCCGGTCGAGGCTCCAGGCGGTCGAGCCGTCCTCGCCGAAGAAGTACCGCCGCATGTCGTTGTCGATGCCGACCACGTCGAGACCGAGTCCGGCGAAGTGCCGGGCCGCCTCGGAGCCGATCAGACCGCCGGAACCGGTCACCAACGCGACAGTCACACGCCACTCCTGGTCCGTGGGAGGCAGGGAAACCATCGGAGCATAGCGTGACGTCCGGAACGCCCCGATACGAAGCAAGGGCCCCGCTGTGTGCGGAGCCCTTGTTCTGGTGGGGATGGGGGGAGTTGAACCCCCACGTCCTTTCGGACACACGGACCTGAACCGTGCGCGTCTGCCATTCCGCCACATCCCCGTGGCACGACCCGGAACACCATATCGCATCCCGCGCCCGCCATCTGCGGCGGGTGCCGGGACATACTACGCTGTCCACTGGCCACGCCACGAACGATCACCGCTCGTGGCGGGCGAAACTTTAGCACGCTCGCGGGCCTGGTCACGAACGGGCCGACGGCAGCCGGCCGAGCGGCGTGTGAGCTGCGGAGGCGGTGTCCGGATACCATCATTGCCTCGGGACCCGAGGAGGAGCCGGTGAGCGTGCTGCAACGCTTCGAGAAGCGTCTGGAAGGCCTGGTCGAGGGGGCCTTCGCCAAGGTCTTCAAAGGGGTGGTCCACCCCGTGGAGATCCTCAACGCCATGCAGCGGGAGGCCGAGGCGCACAAGGCGATCCTGGCCGGTGGGCGCACCCTTGTGCCCAACCGCTACGTGATCGATCTCTCGCCCTACGACCACAGTCGGCTGGCGCCGTACGCTGCCGCGCTGGCCCAGGAGCTGGCGCAGTCGCAGGCCGAGTTCATCGGCGAGCAGGCGTGGACGGTCTACGGCGACGTGATCGTCGAGGTCGAACGCGGTGAGGGCCTGGACACCGGCATGTTCCGGGTCACCGCCGAGGTGTACACCGGCGGGGACGTCGCCCCGGTCTCCGCGCCCGGCGGCTACGACGCCGGCCCGGCGTACCCGGCGTACGACCAGGGTGGCGGCTACGGCCCGCCGCCCGGTCACGGCGGTGGCCGCAACGTCCGCCTGGTCTCGGGCGACGGCCGCACCTACCCGCTCCAGATGGGCTCGACCGTGATCGGCCGCGGCGACCAGGCCAACCTGCGCCTGCCCGACGTCGGCATCTCCCGGCGCCACGCCCGGCTGGACTTCGACGGCGGCCAGGTGGTGCTGACCGACCTGGGCTCCACGAACGGCACGATGGTCAACGGCCAGCGCGTGTCGGCGGTCGCCCTCAACCCCGGCGACATGATCCAGCTCGGCACCACGACGCTGACCTTCCGCGTGGACGGCTGACCCGCGTTGCCGGAACTGGTCATCACCGTCGCCCGGTTCGGGTTCCTCATCCTGCTGTGGATCTTCGTGTTCACGGTGGTCGGCGTGATCCGCCGGGACCTCTTCGCCGGTGCCCGGTCGGGCAAGCTGGTGGCCGCGCCGCGGGGGATCGGCGCGTCGACCGGGCAGCCGGGGAAGCCGGCGAAGGCCAAGCGCGGTCGGGCCGCCCACCAGTTGGTGGTCACCGCCGGTCAGCTCGCCGGCACCCGGATCACGCTCGGAGAGGCCCAGATCACCATCGGCCGGGCGGAGGACTCGACCCTGGTGATCACCGACGACTACGCCTCGGCGCGACACGCCCGGCTGGTGCCCCGCGACGGGCAGTGGTACGTCGAGGACCTCGGATCGACTAACGGCACCTATCTCGATCGCGCTAAGGTCACCGGACCAACCCCCGTCCCCCTCGGCGTGCCGATCCGGATCGGCCGCACTTCCCTCGAATTACGGCCATGACTCTGACCCTGCGCTACGCGGCCCACAGCGACCGCGGTCTGATCCGAGACGGCAATCAGGATTCCGTCTACGCCGGACCGCGGCTGCTCGCCGTGGCCGACGGCATGGGCGGCATGGCCGCCGGTGACGTCGCCAGCAACATCGTCATCGGTGCCATGGCGCCGCTCGACGAGGACGTCCCCGGTGACGCCCTGGTCGACGCGCTGCGCTCCGCCGTGGGCACCGCCAACCAGCAGCTCCGCGACACCGTGGACGCCAACCCGCAGCTGGAGGGGATGGGCACGACGCTCACCGCGACCCTCTTCTCCGGCAGCAAGCTCGGCATGGTCCACATCGGTGACTCCCGGGCCTATCTCCTGCGCAACGGCGAGTTCGCGCAGATCACCAAGGACGACACGTACGTCCAGATGCTTGTCGACGAGGGCCGGATCAGCGCGGAGGAGGCGAGCAGCCACCCCCAGCGCTCGCTGCTCACCCGCGCGCTCGACGGCCGCGACATCGACCCGGAGTACAGCGTCCGCCAGGTGCTTCCCGGCGACCGCTACCTGATCTGCTCCGACGGGCTCTCCGGCGTGGTCAGCGCGGAGACCATCGCGGACACCATGCGGGAGTACCCCGACCCGCAGCGGTGCGTGGAACGCCTGGTGCAGCTCGCGCTGCGCGGCGGCGGCCCGGACAACATCACGGTGATCATCGCCGACGCCACCGACCAGGACATCGTCGAGGCGTCCCCGATCGTCGGCGGCGCCGCCGCCCGCGACCGGGGCATGGCGACCTCGGCCGACGACTCCACCCCGGCGGCCCGCGCCTCGGCGCTGTCCGCCCCCCGGCCGCCCGCGCCGGAGGAGCCGGCGGACAACCGCGACGACGAGCCGGAGCGTCGCCGTCGCCGGCCGCTGCGTACCGTCGCCATGGTGCTGGCGCTCGCGGTGATCGTCGGCGGTGGCGGGTTCGGCGGGTGGACGTACACCCAGCGGCAGTTCTACGTCGGCGCCACCGACGACGGTCAGCTGGCCGTCTTCCGCGGGGTGCCCGGCCAGGTCGCCGGACTGGACCTGTCGAACGTGCACGAGCGCAGCGAGTCCCGGCTCGACGACCTCACCCTCGCCGCCCAGGAGCGGGTGAAGCAGGGCATCCAGGCCCGCAACGAGCCGGACGCGGAGCGCCGGCTGGCGGAGCTGACCAGCGACGACCCGGCGAACCCGAACCTCAAGCCGCTCTGCCCGCCCGACCCGTCGCCCGGTGCGACCAGCCCGAGCCCGGCAGCGGGCGGGCTGAACCCGCAGGTCAGCGGCAGTCCCGCACCGTCCGTTCCGCCGACCGGCTCACCGAGCCCCGGCGCGTCGACGCCGCTGACGACCATCACGCCCGACGCCGTACCCTCCGACACCGTTCCGCCGGCCGACCCGGCGGGTTGCCGGTCGCCGGAGTGAGTGCCGGCTCGATCCCGAGGACGTATCCGTGACCGCAGCCGCCGTACCGGCCGCCTCGCCCGCTTCGACGGGCGAGCAGTCCGGCGTACGCCTGGCCCGGTCCCGGCGCAACGCCGAGCTGTCCCTGCTCCTGCTCGCCATGGTGCTCGTGGCGGCGTACGCGGCGATGGTCGAGGCGAAGGCGCTGGACACGATCACGCCCGACTTCTGGATCCCGGCGGCTGCGCTGGGGCTGGTCTTCCTCGGCCTGCACCTGGTGATCCGCTGGCTGGCGCCGTACGCCGATCCGGCGCTGTTGCCAGCGGTGGCGCTGCTCAACGGCATCGGGGTCGGCTTCCTGCGGCGATACGACCTGGCCAAGGCCACGCCCGCCGAGCGGGAGGACCTGGCCGTCTTCGCCGGCACCGGCGGCCGGCAGCTCGCCTGGACGCTGGCCGCCGTGGTGCTGGCGGCCGGGCTGCTGGCGATCCTGCGGGACCACCGGTCGTTGTCCCGGTACGCGTACACGCTGGGCCTGGCCGGCATCGTGCTGGTGATGATCCCGGCGTTGCTGCCGTCGCGGTTCTCCGAGATCAACGGCGCCAAGCTCTGGATCATCGTGCCCGGCCTGGGGCAGATCCAGCCGGGCGAGTTCGCCAAGCTGACCCTGCTGACGTTCTTCGCCTACTACCTGGTGCGCAAGCGCGAGGTGCTCTCGCTCGCGAGCCGGCGGGTGCTGGGCATCGACTTCCCGCGCGGACGCGACCTCGGCCCGGTGCTCGTGGTGTGGCTGGTCAGCCTCCTGGTCCTGATCTTCGAGAAGGACCTGGGCACCTCGCTGCTCTACTTCGGCATGTTCGTGGTGACGCTCTACATCGCCACCGAGCGGGTGAGCTGGTTGCTCATCGGTCTGATCCTGTTCTTCGGCGGCGCCTATCTGGCATACGTGCTGGGCAGCACCGTGGGCGGCCCGTTCGCGAACTTCTACGACCGGGCGCAGATCTGGCTGGACCCGTTCGCCGAGCCGTACGACAGGGGTTACCAGCTGGTGCAGGGCCTGCTGACGCTCGGCACCGGCGGCCTGTTCGGGGCCGGGCCGGGCGGCGGCCAGCCGGCGCTGCTGCCCGAGGTGCAGACCGACTTCATCTTCGCCGGCATCGGTGAGGAGATCGGCCTGTTCGGTCTCTCCGCGCTGCTGGTGATCTACCTGCTGATCGTGGAGCGGGGCCTGCGGGCCGCGCTGGCGGTGCGGGACTCGTTCGGCAAGCTGCTCGCCGGTGGCCTGGCGTTCACGCTGGGCCTGCAGGTCTTCGTGATCGTCGGCGGTATCAGCAAGCTCATCCCGCTGACCGGTCAGACCACCCCGTTCCTGTCCGCCGGTGGCTCCTCGCTGATGGCGAACTGGCTGCTGATCGCGCTGCTGCTGCGGGTCTCCGACGGCGCCCGCCGCCCGGTGACCGGCGGCGGTGGCCCGGCCGCCCGGCCCGCCGGTGGTCCGCCCGAGCAGTTGCACGGCGCCCAGACGGAGGTGATCCGGCCGTGAACGCCCCCCTGCGCCGCGTCGGCGTGGTCGTGATGGTCCTGTTCGGGCTCCTGTTCGCGAACCTGAACTGGATCCAGGCCTACAAGGCCGACGAGTACCGCAACAGCGATTACAACGGCCGGGTCCAGGTCGCCGAGTACGACCGCAAGCGCGGCAACATCGAGGTCGGCGGCACCGCGTACGCGGTCAGCAAGGAGACCGGCGGTGAGCTGAAGTACCAGCGCACCTACCCGGGCGGGGCGATGTACGCGCACGTGCTCGGCTGGAAGCCGGTGAACGGCAGCGCGAGCGGCATCGAGCGGGTGGAGAACGACTTCCTGGCCGGCACCAGCGACGCGCTCATCGCCAGCCGGATCAAGGACATGTTCACCGGGGACGAGACCGGCGGTGGCAACGTGCTGCTGACGCTCTCCAAGGGTGCTCAGCAGACGGCGTTCAAGCAGTTGAACGACAACCAGGTCGGCGCGACGAAGGGCGCGGCCATCGCGATCGACCCGCGTACCGGCGCGGTGCAGGCGCTGGTGTCCATGCCGAGCTTCGACCCGAACCCGCTGGCGAGCCACGACAGCACCGAGGCGGACCGGGCGTACAACGCGTTGGAGAAGGACAAGGATCGGCCGCTGGCGAACCGGGCGCTGTCCGAGACGCTGCCGCCGGGCTCCACCTTCAAGATCATCATGGCGGCGGCGGCACTGGAGAACGGCGTCGGGCAGCAGACCCGCATCCCGGCCGGCTCCAGCTACACAGCGCCCGGCGCGGGCCAGCCGATCCGCAACGCGGCGCCGTCGATCTGCCCCGAGTCGCAGGTCACGCTGCGGGAGGCGGTGACCGAGTCCTGCAACACCGGCTTCGCCCAGCTCGGCGTACGCCTCGGCGCGGACAAGGTCAAGGAGAAGGCCAAGCAGTTCGGCTTCGAGCAGGAGGACCTCACCGTCGGCCAGCTCGGCGAGGGCGGCCTGCCGGTGGCGGCCAGCCGCACCGGCGACATGCAGAACCCGGACGGAAGCACCGACCAGGCCGCGCTGGCGCAGTCGTCGATCGGCCAGAACAACGTGCGGATGACCCCGTTGCAGGGCGCGATGATCGCCGCCGCGGTGGCCAACAAGGACGGCAAGCAGATGCGTCCCTACCTGGTCAAGCAGCTGCTCGGGCCGGACCGCACCACCGTCTACGACGCCGCCCAGCCGCGCGAGCTGCGCCGTCCGGTCAGCGGCCAGGTCGCCGCCGACCTGCGCGACATGATGCAGAACGTGGTGAAGGAGGGCACCGGCCGCCGGGCCGCCATCGACGGCTACGTCGTCGGCGGCAAGACCGGTACAGCCCAGTCCGGCCCGAACACCCCGGACCACGGCTGGTTCATCGGCTTCGCGCTGGACAAGGACGGCACGCCGCTCTCCGCGGTCTGCGTCGAGCTGGAGCAGGCGGGCAACGGCGGCAGCGCCGAGGCGGCCCGCATCGCCGGCCGGATCATGGCGGCGGCGATCGCCGACTCCGGGAGGCGCTGACGTGCTCGGTCCGGGAGTGAAGCTCGGCAACCGCTACCGCCTCGACGAGCGGATCGCCAGCGGTGGCATGGGTGACGTGTGGCGCGGCACCGACCAGGTGCTGGGCCGTACCGTCGCGGTCAAGAGCCTGCTCCCGGCGCTGCTGGACGAACCGGGCTTCGCCGAGCGGTTCCGCGGCGAGGCCCGGACCATGGCCACCATCAACCACCCCGGCGTGGTCGACGTCTACGACTTCGGCAGCGACCAGCACATCGCGTTCCTGGTGATGGAGTACGTCGAGGGCGACGCGCTCTCCGCCACGCTCAGCCGCGTCGGCCGGCTGACCCCGGCGCGCACGATGGCGCTGCTGGCGCAGGCCGCCGACGCGTTGCACGCGGCGCACGAGAAGGGCATCGTGCACCGCGACGTGAAGCCCGGCAACCTGCTGGTCCGGCCGAACGGCACGCTCGTGCTCACCGACTTCGGCATCGCCCGCTCGGACCTGGTCGGCCAGCTCACCGCCGCCGGTTCGGTGCTCGGCACCGCCTCGTACATCTCGCCGGAGCAGGCCACCGGCGCTGTCGCCACACCCGCCTCGGACGTCTACGCGCTGGGCGTGGTCGCGTACCAGTGCCTGGCCGGCCGCCGCCCGTTCGAAGGGGACAACCCCCTCGAGATCGCCATGAAGCACGTGCGGGACACTCCGCGGGCGCTTCCGCCCGACATCCCGCCGCAGGTCCGGGCGATCGTGGAGCGGGCCATGGCGAAGGACCCGGCCGCCCGCTGGCCGAGCGCCGCCGCGCTGGCGAGCATCGCCCGGCAGGCCAAGCTCGCGCTCTCCCAGGCGGCCCGCGTCGGGCACCCGATCTCCGGCGTACCCGCCTCACCCGCCGCACCGGTCGCGCGGGCGCAGGTGCCGACCGCCGCGCCGCGTCCGCAGCCGCCGGCCGCCGTCCCGCACCCGCAGCCCCGGCCGCCCGTGTCCCCGGCGCGCCCGCCGGTCATGCCGCGCCCGGCAGTGGTCGCCCACCCCGCCCCGCAGCCCCGTCCGCCGGTGGCGCCGCGCGGCGCGGCCCCCGTCCCGCAGCCGCGCCCCATGCCTCAGCACAACCCCCTGGGGTACGCGCGACCGCCCGCCGCCGCCCCGCCCCGGCGCTCCCGGTCCGGGCTGTGGACGACGGCGATCGTGGTGGCCGTGCTGGTCATCCTCTGCTCGGGCGTGATTTCGTTCCTGTACCGGAAATACGGTGATACCGCAGCCGCTCCGGCGAGTGTGAGCGTGACCTCCGGCGCGGTGCGGGCGTACGGAGGCGACTATCCGGCCCGCACGTCGTACCGTCGTGAGGTACGCCTCCTGCCGGCCGGCGGCGGTACGACGACGAGCGAAGGACGAGAGACGCGATGACAGCGCAGGCCCGCCTGCTCGGTGGCAGGTATCAGGTCGGCGAGCTGCTGGGCTACGGCGGCATGGCCGAGGTGCACCGCGGCCGTGACCTCCGGCTCGGCCGGGATGTCGCGATCAAGATGCTCCGTGCCGATCTGGCCCGGGACGCCACCTTCCAGATGCGGTTCCGCCGTGAGGCGCAGAACGCCGCCTCCCTCAACCACCCGGCCATCGTCGCCGTCTACGACACCGGTGAGGAGACCGGCCCCACGGGCGAGACCCTGCCGTTCATCGTGATGGAGTTCGTGAACGGCCGGACCCTCAAGGAGGTCCTCGGCGTCGAGGGGCGGCTCCAGCCGCGCCGGGCGCTGGAGATCTGCGCCGACATGTGCGCGGCGCTGGAGTTCAGCCACCGGCACGGGATCATCCACCGGGACATCAAGCCCGGAAACGTGATGCTCACCCAGACCGGCCAGGTCAAGGTGATGGACTTCGGCATCGCCCGGGCGCTCGCCAGCGGCGCCACCACGATGACGCAGACCAGCGCGGTCATCGGCACCGCGCAATACCTCTCCCCCGAGCAGGCGCGCGGCGAGGCGGTCGACGCCCGCTCCGACGTCTACGCGGCCGGCTGCGTGCTGTTCGAACTGCTCTGCGGCCACCCGCCGTTCGTCGGGGACAGCCCGGTCAGCGTCGCGTACCAGCACGTGCGGGAACAGCCGCCGACGCCGAGCACGATCAACCCGGACGTCAACCCCGCCGTCGACGCCATCGTGCTCAAGGCGCTGTCGAAGAACCCGCTCAACCGCTACCAGAGCGCCGGCGAGATGCGGGCGGACCTGCTCCGCGCCGCCGCCGGGCGGCCTGTGCTCGCCACCCCGGTGATGCCGGCCGACGAGACCATGCCGATGGGCGCCGCCGCGGGCGGCGGGTACCACCAGGCGCAGCAGACCCAGATGATGGGCCCGCAGACCCGCCAGCAGCCGGTGGCGCGGGTGGGTGACCCGGGCAAGCGCAAGAGTTCGTCCTGGGTCATCGCCGCGTTCGCCGCGCTCGGTGTGCTCGCGGTGATCGCGCTCGGCACGGCGCTCTGGCTCAACCAGGCCGGCAACGAGAAGGTGTCGGTGCCGCAGTTGGTGGGCCGTTCGCAGGCCGAGGCGCAGGCGGCGCTCACCCAGGCCGGGCTGCGGTTCACCACGGGTGATCCGGTGCAGAACACCACGTGCGAGAAGGGCTCGGTGGTCGACCAGAGCCCGTCGTTCGGCCAGCGGGTGGAGAAGGACACCGAGGTCACCGTCAACGTCTGCACCGGCCCGGGCCAGGTCACCATCCCCACCAACCTGAAGGGCGGCACGTTCGACGCCGCGAAGGACCGTCTGACCGAACTCGGGCTGACCCCGGTGCGCGAGACCGTCAACAGCAGCCTGCCGAAGGACCAGGTCGTCGACGTCTCGCCGAAGGAAGGCAGCGCGGTCGCCGAGGGCAGCAAGGTGACGCTCAAGGTCTCCCTGGGCAACGTCAGCGAGGTGCCGAACGTCCGCGGCTACACCGAGGACCAGGCGAAGCAGCGCCTCAAGGAGGCCGGCTACGAGGTCCGGGTCCAGGAGGGCGACGAGGTCGACCCGGCCGAGGCGGGCAAGGTGAGCAGCCAGTCGCCGTCCGCCGGGACCAGCCTGGCCAAGGGCGAGCGGGTGACCATCCGGGTCGACGTGCCGCGCGAGGAGGAGTCCACCAGCCCGACGCCGAGTGGCAGCCCCAGCACGTCGCCAAGCACGCCGGGCAACGGTGGCGGCGGCAACGGCGGCGGCAGTGGCTTCCCGTTCCCGCCGGTGACCCCGACCCGTACTGACCGCTGACCTTCACCTGACCGACCGACGCGGCGGCGTCCCCGATCCCGGGGCCGCCGCCGCGCCGCATCTCCGCCCCCCACCCTCCCGTCGATCATGAAGTTAGCGGCACTGGGCGTCCGATTTGTCCCCGACAACTTCATGATCGACCGAGAGGGGGACGGGCGGGACCGCGCGGGGGTGGGGCGGGGGTGGGGCGGGAAGCGCGGGGGTCAGGCTGGGGAGAAGGCGGCTCGGCGGCGGGCGTCGACCTCGGCGGCCAGCTCCGGGGCGCGCTCCAGCGCCGCCGGGAAGCCGCAGGCGGCAAGCCAGTTCGCCAGCATCAGGTGACCGCCCTCGGTCAGCACCGACTCCGGGTGGAACTGCACGCCCTCGATCGGCAGCGTGCGGTGCCGCATCGCCATCACCACACCGGAAGCGGTCCGGCCGGTGACCTCCAGCTCGTCGGGGAGCGTCTCGGGCAGCACGGCCAGCGAGTGGTAGCGGGTGGCGGTGAACGGGTCGGGCAGGCCGGCGAGCACGCCCACGCCGTCGTGGCGTACCTCCGAGGTCTTGCCGTGCAGCAGTTCCGGCGCGCGGGCGACTGTCGCGCCGAACGCCTCGCCGATCGCCTGGTGGCCGAGGCAGACGCCGAAGATCGGGAGCTTGCCGGCGTACTCGCGGATCACGTCCAGGCAGATGCCGGCCCGGTCCGGGCTGCCCGGACCGGGCGACAGCAGGACACCGGCGGCACCGGTCCGGCCCACCTCGGCGACGTCGATCTCGTCGTTGCGCCGCACCTCGCAGTCGGCCCCGAGCTGGCCGAGATACTGCACGAGGTTGAAGACGAACGAGTCGTAGTTGTCGATCACCAGTACGCGCATCGCTGTCACCTGTTCGGGGTGGGGGGTGGGGCGTTGTTCGTCTCGGTGCTGTACGGCAGCTCCTCCTCGCCGGGCAGGCCGGTCGGTTCGGTGATGCCACCGTCACCCGGTACGCCGGATTCCTGCGTGACCTGCACGTCGTCGAAGGGCAGCAGCGGTTCGGCCCACGGGAAGACCACGAACCAGAGCAGCGCGACAGTGGCGGTGGCCAGCACCAGCGAGCCGAACAGCTTGCCGGGCAGCCCGAACGGCAGTTTGCGCCAGATCCACGAGTACACGGCTCACGCCTCCAACTCGGCCGGGCGGCCCGCCGACTTGGCCTGCGTGTGGTCCAGCCGGGCGTGGATGATCAACCGCTGGTAGTTGTCGAACTTCGGGTTGCAGGTGGTGAGCGTCAGCAGCTTCTCGGTGGGCTTCTGACCCGGCTTGCCGGGCACCGGCGCGACCACCTCCACCTGGGACGGCTTCACGATCCGCTGCTGGTATACCCGGTAGACGAGCCACTCCGTCTTGGTCTCGACCACTATCGCGTCGCCGGTCTTCATCTCGTCCAGCCGCCAGAACGTCGAGCGGATCCGGTGGCCGGCGACGGAGAAGTTGCCCACCTCGCCGGGCATGGCACTGTCCGGGTAGCGGCCCGGCGCGTACCGGATGTCCTCCGGGCTGACCCCCTCGACCACCACCCAGTGCTTGTCGAACTTGGGGATGTAGAGGCCGGCGACCGGCCTGCCCTCCGCCGGTGGCTTCGGCTTCACCGTCGGCCCGGTGGTCGGGCCGACGGTCGGGTCCGCCGCCGCGTCCCACTCCTGGGCGAGCTGGCTGTTCAGGTCGTTCTGGTGGGCCTCGACGATGACCGCCTTGCCCCAGATCTCGTACCCGGCGAACAGGAGCACCACCAGCCCGAAGGTGATCAGCAGTTCGCCGGTGCCCCGCACGACGCTGCGCAGCCGGGAGCCGACGGTGGGGCGGGTCAGCTCGGAGTAGACGCTGCGGTATCCGTCGCCGGTCTGCTCGGGCCGCAGTTGCACCACCCGCTCGCCGCGCCGGGGGCGGGGCGGCTCGGCGGGCGGTTCGGCGCCGCCGTCGTCACCGTTGTCGGGGGGCGGGGGCACCGCGCCCATCAGCCCGGTGGCGTCCAGGTGAGGGTCCGCGGGCGGGCGGGTGACGGCGGGCAGCACCGCCGTGGCTCCGCTGTCGGCCGGAGGGTTCCGGTCCGCGCCGGTCGGCCCACCGAGAGGGGGTACGCCGGGCGGCCGTCCCTCACCCCCCGCCGGTCGGCGACCGTCCTCCGGCGGGCGTCCGCCGGCCTCCCACGGGCGGATGCCCGCCTGCGGTGGCTGTCCACCGCGGCCACCACGCTCGGGCGGGATCGCCCCACCTGTGGAACGGCGGACGGCGTTCTGCTGCCCTGCCGGTCCGTACCCGTCCGGTCGCAAGGGGCGCTCGCCCGGCCGGTGTGGGACGTCGCCGGGCGCGGCGGGGCGCATCCCGGGGGCGGGACCATCCCGGAGCGCCGCTCCGTGGGGCGCGGGGCCGTGGTGTCCGGGGCCGTGGTGCGACGGGCCGGCCGGGTGGGGCGTACCCCTGGGGGGAAGCTCGCTCGCCGGCGGGCGGAACCGGGGGTCGGCCTCGGGGCGGGGGGCGCTCGCCGGTTGATGCGCCTGACCGCCCGGCCACGGCGGCGGGGCGGTCCGTGGCGGGCCGGAAGGCGGTTGACCGGTCCGTGGTGGGACGGGCGGCCGGGTGTCCCGGCCGTGTCGGGCCGGGGCGGTGTGGGCCGGTCCGGCGTCGGGCCAGGGCAGGTCGAGCGGCGGTGGCGACGCCGGGGCCGGACGCTCGACCCGGGGAAGGAACGCGGTGGGCTCCTCCCGGCGGTCGTGGCCGGCGCGTTCCCGGGGGTCGCCGCCGGTCACCGGGGCACCGTCGCCGACTGCAACGCGGTGGAGTCCTCGAACGCGGGCACGGTGACCGTGGAGACGCGCTCGGCGTACCCGAGTTGGTAGTGGTCGGCCACTTCCTTGAACACCCGCACTCCCTCAGAGGCGGCGAGCGCCCGCTGGAGTTCCGCGGGATCGCCGATTGCCACGATCTTGAAAGGAGGGGAGTAAACCCGGCCGTGCAGCAGCAGGGTGTTACCGACGCAGCGTACCGCGCTGGTGCTCAGCACGCGGACGTTCATGATTGACATGGCCTCCGCGCCGCCGGCCCAGAGCGCGTTGACGACCGCTTGGACGTCGCCCTGGTGCACCACCAGGTCGTCGTTGCTGGCGCCCTTCGGCAGCGGCTGGTCGGGCCGGCGGTCGGCGTCGTTCAGCTCGACAGTCACGCCGCTGCCGGTGAGCGCGGTGAATCCGGCGCCCTGCCGGCTCGCGGCGGCCCGGTCCCGCTCGGTCTTGATCGGCCCGTCGGCGCCGGCGAGCGCTTCGGTCTGCTCCTCCACCTCGGCGCGGAGCCGGGCGGCCTTCGCCTCGCTGGCGGCGACCTCCTCGCGGCGGTCCTCGATCAGCTGGGTGAGCTGGGGCCGGCGGTCCTCACGCAGGGAGGTGCCGCCCGCGGTGGTGGCGGTGGTGGTGAACAGCAGGCCGGCCGCGGCGGCGATCAGGGGCACGCCGACGGACCAGCCGGGGCGGCGCTGGCGTGCGCGCCGGGGCAGCAGGGCGGCTGCCGCGCGGCGGAGGACCTTCTGCCAGGAGGCGGCGCCGGACGTGTACTCCACCGGGCGTTCCCTTTCCCGTCGTCTCGTTCCGGCCCGCGCCGGTGCGAGACGACCTGCTCGACCCGGAAAGTCCGCTCTTTCCGGTTACTGAGTGCACCGGCCTGGCCCCATTCGTGGCCTGGACGGTCCGTCGGGACTACGCTAGCTGTCGAACATTATTGGCCATGGACCGTCGCCCTCGCGCCCGGTTGTCAGGCCGGACGAGGTCGTACCCCCCTCTGGAGAGCGTCGTGCCCAAGTCTCAGGTCCGCAAGAAGAAGGTGTACACCCCGCCGACGGACGTCCGTCCGACGGCGACGGCGTCGACGCGCAAGCCTAGCCCCATCTGGCTGCCCGCTACCGCGGTCGCGCTGATCGTGGTGGGCATCGGCTGGCTGGTGCTCTACTACCTCTCCGAGCAGGCGTACCCGGTCGCCAGCTGGGGTTACTGGAACCTCGCCGTGGGCTTCGGCGCGATGGTCTCGTCGCTGATCCTGCTCTCCCGCTGGCGCTGATCCGGCGCTGCCCCGCCCCGGCGTAGGTCACGCCACGCCGCCCCTGCACGGCGCTTCGGCGCCGGCCCACCTATGGTGTGCGCAGGGCGGCGTGGCCTGGTGCGAGAAGACTCACGTTACTGCTGGGTAACCTTGCGCGTAGGCTGCACGCACAAAGCAGCAGACCGGGAGGCCAACTCGATGGGCAGCGTCCAGATCGTCACCACGATCCTCGCGGCCGCCATCACCGCCGTTGCGGTGTGGCTTGCGGTGCGTGCGGTCATGAAGATGACCGCCGTCATCCGGCTCGGCCAGCCCGCGCCGGAGCGGTTCGGCGACAAGGGCGCGCGTACGAAGAAGATGCTGGTGGAGACCGCCGGTCACACCCGCATGCTCAAGTGGAGCGTGGTCGGCGCCGCCCACTGGTTCGTGATGGTCGGCTTCATCGTGCTGTCGCTGCTGGTGCTCGAGGCCTACTTCGAGGTGGTCTCCACCGGCGGCGGGCTGCCGATCATCGGGCACTGGACGATCTTCGGCCTGGTCACCGAGTGGATCGGCATCCTCGGCCTGGCCGGCATCCTGGTGCTGATGGCGATCCGGCTGCGCAACCGGCCGGGCCGCGCGGAGAACCGCTCCCGGTTCACCGGCTCGACCATGTGGCAGGGCTACTTCGTCGAGTGGGTCGTCCTGCTGGTCCTGATCTTCGGGTTCGTGATCCGCGGCTTCAAGGTCGCCACCGACCACTTCGAGTACCCGGTCTGGGCCGCCCCGCTCAGCCACGCGGTCGGCTCGGTCCTCCCGAACTGGGAGGCGGGCGTCAGCGTCGCCGCGCTCATCAAGATCGCCATCTCGATGACCTGGCTCATCGTGATCTCGCTGAACGTCACCATGGGCGTGGCCTGGCACCGCTTCCTGGCCTTCCCGAACATCTTCTTCAAGCGCGACCCGGAGAAGCCGGCCGGTTCCGGCCTGGGCCCGCTGCGCCCGATGACCAGCGAGGGCAAGCCGCTGGACTTCGAGGAGGCCGACCCGGAGAAGGACCAGTTCGGTGTCGCCCAGGTCGAGCAGTTCACCTGGAAGGGCCTGCTCGACTTCAGCACCTGCACCGAGTGCGGTCGCTGCCAGTCGCAGTGCCCCGCCTGGAACACCGGCAAGCCGCTGTCGCCGAAGCTGCTGGTGCTCAGCCTGCGTGACCACGCGTACGCGAAGGCGCCGTACCTGCTGGCCGGTGGCGGCAAGGACCTGACCGGCGAGGAGAAGGCCACGCAGGAGCAGTTGGCCGGCGTGGACGTGCTCGCGATGGCCGAGGCGGACCGGCCGCTGATCGGCACCGCCGAGGAGGGCGGCGTCATCGACCCGGACGTGCTCTGGTCCTGCACCACCTGCGGCGCCTGCGTCGAGCAGTGCCCGGTCGACATCGAGCACGTGGACCACATCGTCGACATGCGCCGCTACCAGGTGCTGATCGAGTCGAGCTTCCCGTCCGAGGCCGGCGTCATGCTGCGCAACCTGGAGAACAAGGGCAACCCGTGGGGCGCCCCGCAGAACACCCGCGAGGACTGGACAAAGGGCCTCGGGTTCGAGGTGCCGCGCGTCGGCGAGGTCGACGACTTCGAGTACCTGTTCTGGGTCGGCTGCGCCGGCGCGTTCGAGGACCGGGCCAAGAAGACCACCCGCGCGGTCGCCACGCTGCTCAACGAGGCGGGTGTCAAGTTCGCCATCCTCGGCGAGGGCGAGACCTGCTCCGGCGACCCGGCGCGGCGGATCGGCAACGAGTTCGTCTTCCAGATGCTCGCTCAGCAGAACGTCGAGACGCTGAACGAGGCGTTCGAGGGCCGCGAGAAGAGCAAGCGGAAGATCGTCGCCACCTGCCCGCACTGCTTCAACACCCTGGGCAACGAGTACGGCCAGCTCGGCGGCGAGTTCGAGGTCGTGCACCACACCCAGCTGCTGGCCCACCTGGTCAGCGCCGGCAAGCTCACCCCGGTCCAGCCGGTCGACGGCGGCGTGACCTACCACGACCCGTGCTACCTGGGCCGCCACAACCGGATCTTCGCCGCGCCGCGCGAGGTGCTCGGCGATTCGATCCAGGGCGAGCTGACCGAGATGCCGCGCAACAGCGAGCGCTCCTTCTGCTGCGGCGCCGGCGGCGCCCGGATGTGGATGGAGGAGAAGATCGGCAAGCGGATCAACGTGGACCGGGTCGAGGAGGCCATGTCCACCGGGGCGAAGACCATCGCGGTCGGCTGCCCGTTCTGCTCGACGATGCTCAACGACGGCGTGAACGGCAAGGGCGCGGGCGAGCAGGTCGAGGTCGTCGACGTGGCGAGCGTGCTGCTGCGCTCGGTCAAGCCCGAGGCCCCGGCCGGTGAGCCGGAGGTCGCGCCGGCCGCGAGCTGAGGCGTACCCCGGCAGGAGCCGGACCACGACGGCGGCGGCACCCGTGCGGTGCCGCCGCCGTCGCGTTCAGCTGGTCGTGGTGGTCATGATGGCGGCGCTCGTCCCGGCGGTCATCGCGATCATCAGCGCGGCCTGCATCTCCTCGATCGCCTTCTTGGTGGCGGCAGACGCCCAGTCGCCCGCCGCGATCTCCTCGATCCGGGCCTTGACCCGCTCCTTCGGCAGCTCGCGGAAGATCTTGCGGTCCAGGCCGACCGCGCGGGTCAGCGTGAGCAGCGCGGCGGTCCGGGCGTCGACCGGGCCGTCGGTGGTGAGCGCCGTCGTCATCCGTTGCCGGGCCGCGGTCTCCACCGCCGGCTCCGCGCCGGTCGGCGAGGGATAGCGGGTACGCGGGAAGACCAGCAGCACCCGGTCGGACTCCCGGCGCAGCACCCCGGCGTCGACGAGCCCGCCGAGCACCCGGTCCGGCAGGCCCTTGGCGAGCTTGCCGATCCAGTCCTTCGGCTTGCGGGGGCGGCCGGACCCGACAGTCGCCAGCGCCTCGTCCAGCAGCGGTACGCCGGTCGGGGCGGGATCGGTCACCGTGAGTCGCTTGTCCGTCACGTCCACCCGCCCGGCCAGGGCCAGTTCCAGCAGCACCGCCCCGGCGAGGCCGTAGCCGAGGTGCGGACTGCCGAGGCGGTTGGCGCCGTCGTCGTCGTACGCGAGCAGGACCAGTTCGTCGGTGAGCAGCAGACCGTCCATGCGCACCACGCTACGGGGGGTCCACCATCGGCGTCCGCGTGCCACAATCACGCGCATCGACGGCCTTCTGCTTCTGACGCTGTTGCCACTGGTCGGTTTCGTGCTGCTGACCGCCGGCAACGCCTTCTTCGTCGCGGCCGAGTTCGCCCTGGTCACCGTCGACCGGGCGGAGATCGACAGGCGGGCCGACGAGGGCGACGGCCGGGCCGCCACGGTACGCCGCGCGCTGCGCGAACTGTCCTTCCAGCTCTCCGGGGCGCAGCTCGGCATCACGCTCACCGCGTTGCTCACCGGCTACCTGGCCGAGCCCGCCCTGGCCCGGATCTTCGCGCCGCTGCTGCGCCCGCTCGGCGGCGCGGAACGCTTCTCCGGCCTGCTCGCGCTGGCTCTCGCCACGCTCATCTCGATGCTGTTCGGCGAGCTGGTGCCGAAGAACCTCGCGCTGGCCCGCCCGATGCCGGCGGCGCTCGCCACGGCAGCGCCGATGCGGGCCTTCTCCCGCACCTTCGGCTGGCTGATCCGGCTGCTGAACGAGTCAGCGAACCGGCTGGTGCGCCGTCTCGGTGTGGAGCCGCAGGAGGAACTGGCGAGCGCCCGTTCCCCGGAGGAACTGGGCCTGCTCGCCGCGATCTCGGCCCGGGCCGGCGCGCTGCCGCCGGACACCGCGATGCTGCTGCGCCGCACCATCCGTTTCGGCGACAAGCGGGCCGCCGAGGCGATGACGCCCCGGGTCGACGTCACCGCGTTGCGTGCCACCACGACCGTGGCCGAGCTGCTGGAGGCGTCCCGGCGGACCGGCCGTACCCGGTTCCCGGTCTACGAGGAGACGCTCGACCTGGTCACCGGCGTCGCCGGGGTGCCGGACGCGCTGGGCGTGCCGCTGGCCCGCCGCGCGGCCACCACTGTCGCCGCCGTGGCCCGGGAACCGGTGTACGTCCCGGAGAGCCTGAACCTGAACGGCGTGCTGGCCGCGCTCAAGGCCGCCGGGGCCGACCTGGCGATCGTGGTGGACGAGTACGGCGGCACCGACGGCGTGGTGACCGTGGAGGATCTGGTCGAGGAACTGGTGGGCGAGATCGCCGACGAGTTCGACCCGGACGCGGTGGACGGCTTCGGGCCGGTGGAGCTGACAGTGCCCGGCGGCGAGCGCACCGTCCTGACCGACGGTGTGCTGCGCGCCGACGAGCTGGTGGAGCAGACCGGGTTCCGGCTGCCCGACGGGCCGTACGAGACGCTCGGCGGGTTCCTCATGGCGCGGCTCGGCCACATCCCGGTGCCGGGCGAGACGGTCGACGAGGCCGGGTACGAGTTCACCGTGGTGGAGGTCGACCGGCACCGGATCGAGCAGGTGCGGGTGGTACGCCCCGAGGAGCCAGACGACGGTGCCTGAACTACTCGTCGCGGTCGGGTTGCTGCTCGGTAACGCGTTCTTCGTGGGCAGCGAGTTCGCGCTGATCGCCTCCCGCCGTACGGTCATCGAACCGCTGGCGGCGACGTCGAAGCGGGCGCGGCTGGCGCTGGCGGCGATGAACCAGATCCCGCTGATGATCGCCGGGGCGCAGCTCGGCATCACCGTCTGCTCGCTGGGCCTCGGCGCGATCGCCGAGCCGGCGCTGGCGCACCTGCTGGAGCCGGCGTTCGCCGCGCTGGGGCTGCCCGTCTCGGCGGTGCACCCGGTGTCGTTCGTCATCGCGCTCGCGGTGGTGGTGTTCCTGCACACCGTGGTCGGCGAGATGGTGCCGAAGAACATCACGCTGGCCGGGCCGGAGCCGTCGGCGCTCTGGCTCGGCCCGGCCATGCTGGCGTTCTGCCTGGCCACCAAGCCACTGCTGCTGGCCATGAAGTGGGCGTCCCGGCAGGTGTTGCGGTGGTGGCGGGTGGAGGCGACAGACGCGGTGAAGACCGTGTTCACCGCCGAGGAACTGGCCGGGCTGGTCTCCCAGGCGCGTACCGAGGGGTTGCTGGACGCCGAGGAGCACGCCCGGATCACCGGCGCGCTGGCCCTGCACAGCCGTACCGCGGCGGACGCGCTGCAACCCTGGTCCACTGTCACCACGGTGGCCGAGGACGTCTCACCGGCGTCGCTGGAGGTGCTGGCGACCCGTACCGGCCGGTCCCGCTTCCCGGTGGTGCAGCGGGCCACCCGCCGGGTGCTCGGTTTCGTGCACGTCAAGGACGTGCTCGGGTACGCCGGGGCGAGCCGCCGGGCACCGGTGCCGGCCGAGATCTACCGACCGCTGGCGGTGGTGCCGCCGGACCGTACGCTCGCCGATCTGTTGCTCGCGATGCGCCGCGAACGCCGCCACATGGTGCTGGTCAGCGACGGACGCCGGCCGATGGGTGTGGTGACACTCGACGACGTATTGACAGCCATCGTCGGGAGATGAATTGAATACCCTTGGTGTGCAACCGATTGCGGATACGTGATTGAACAAACGGTCGCCTTGATTCCATCGGACGCCTTCCCTAATGTGGGGCACCGACCGCTGTGGGTCGTCTGCCTCGACCTTCCCTCTCGCGAGGCGCCCGGCGGTCGGTTGCAAAGGAGTCCGTGCCGGTGGCAACCACGCCCCCTCAACGTCACGCCCCGAGCGCTCCACCCGGCCGGCGGGCCGGGTTCCGACGGGTGGTACACGGTCTGGTCACCCTGGTCGCGGCCGCCGCGGTCGGCGCCGGAATGCTGACGGCCCCGGCGCACGCGGCGCCGTCGGTGGACGAGATCGACGCGCAGATCGACAAGCAGTGGCAGCAGCTCGAACCCACCATCGAGCAGTTCAACAAGGTCCGCTCGCAGCTTCGCGCCAACCAGAAGAAGTCCAAGGCGCTGAAGGACAAGATGGTGCCGCTGGAGCTGGCCTCCACGCTCGCCATGAACAAGGTCGGCGACATCGCGGCCCGGTACTACATCCAGGGCCCGTCGCAGGAGCTGGGCGCGCTGCTGGTGAACACCAAGCCGGGCACGCTGGCCGAGCAGCTGGTCATGCTGGACCGGATCGCCGACGACCAGCGCCGCCAGATCGCCGGTGTGCTCAAGGTGCGCGACGAGTACAACAGGCAGAAGGAGAAGCTCGACGCGCTGATCGCGCTGGAGATCAAGCAGCAGAACGATCTCGCGGCGAAGAAGAAGCAGATCGACTCGGAGATCAAGCGGCTGACCGCCATGCTCCCGGTGACCTCGATCCGCCCGGCGGGCTGCCCGAAGATCGACGGTGTGGTGAGCAGCGCCGCGCGGACCGCCATCAAGACGGCGTGCGCCCAGGTCGGCGACCCGTACGTGTGGGGCGCCACCGGCCCGAACTCGTTCGACTGCTCCGGCCTCACCCAGTACGCGTACAAGGCGGCGGGCATCTCGCTGACCCACTTCACCGGCGCGCAGTGGAACGAGGGCCGCAAGGTGTCCCGCTCCGAGGCGAGACCGGGTGACCTGGTGTTCTTCGGTTCCGACCTGCACCATGTCGGGCTCTATCTCGGCAACGGGGTGATGGTGCACGCGCCACGGACCGGCAAACCGGTCCAGGTGTCGAGCATCAGCACCCAGCCGCTCGCCGGCTTCGTCCGGGTCGCCTGACCCCTGTCACACGGAAAGGCCCCCGGTCCGCAGGGACCGGGGGCCTTCGCGTTCTCGTGGGAAGGTCAGCGTGGCGTGCCGACCGGGGACGGCAGGACCAGCACGTCGTCCAGGTTCACGAACATGATCCGGTGACCGAACTGGACCTGCACGTAGCGGTTCTTGCCGCGGACCACGGTCCGGTCACCCGGGGCCGAACCGTCGAACGAGACCGCCCGGTAGTACTCGCCGGGCAGCACCCCGCCGACCGCGTACCGCTGGCCGGCGGCGAACGTGTACTGCAGCGGCGAGATGGTCTGGTACGGGATGGTGTCCGGGTAGGCGGCCTGCTCCGGGTAGGCCCGCCCGTACACCGGGATGGTGGCCTTGCCGGGCCGCGGGGTCACCACGAAGCCGGTGGCCCACTTGGCGGTCGGCGCGGACGCCGGGTTGAGGAACCACGCCTTCTGGCCGAGGTACCAGATCGCCGTCCAGTCACCCTGCCGGCCGGCGAGCGCGTACGTCTGACCGGCGGAGGCGCGGGCGCCGTGGTCGGAGATGTACATGGTGTCCGGCGTACCGTCCGGGCGCAGCCCGAGGTCGTTGACGAGGGGGGCGTCCGGGCTTGGCGCGGTCCGCAGGATCACCGCGGAGGAACCGCGCGACGGGCACGGCTCGGCCGGCGGCCGGGGCGTCGGGACACCGGGCGGCTGCTGGTTGCAGCCGGTGAACGCCGGCCGGTTGGTGGCGAAGTCCGGGTCGATGGTGACCAGGCCGGTACGCGGCGTGCCGGTGCTGCGGAACGGCGCCTTCATCAGGTCGAAGTAGTGCGACCAGTCCCAGTACGGTCCTGGGTCCCAGTGCATGCCGCCCACGTTGGCGGCGGTGATGCCGGGCACGTTGTCGTGGCCGATGATGTGCTGCCGGTCCATCGGGATGCCGAGCTTCAGTGCCAGGTGCCGCACCAGCTTGGCCGAGGTGCGGTACATCGCCTCGGTGTACCAGGTGCCCTGACCGGCGAAGCCCTCGTGCTCCAGGCCGATGGACTTGGCGTTGACGTACCAGTTGCCGGCGTGCCAGCCGACGTCCTTGGTCTTGATGTGCTGGGCGATGTAGCCGTCCACCGAGCGCAGCGTGTAGTGCCAGCCCAGGTAGTCGGCCCGCTTCACCAGGTCGACGCTCGGGCCGAAGTAGCCCTCGGTGTCGTGGATGACGATGTACTCGATCTTCTGCTGCTTCGGCCGGTCGGCCAGGTCGTGGTTGCCGTAGTCGCCCGGGTCGTCGCTGAGCTGCTCGTACGGCGCGGGGATCCACTCGCAGGCCAGCCGCACCGGGCACTCCAGCCCGTCCGGCCGCTCGGCGTTGCGCAGGCCGAGACGGGCCAGCCGGGAACGGTCCGGCGTCGCGGCGGTGGCGGCGAGCGTGACCCGCTGGCCGTCGTCGGTGGTGCGGCTGGCGCCCTGGCCGAGCTGGTCGTAGACCTCGTCGGCGAAGGCCGCCGCGGCGTCGGAGGTGTCC